>QIFK01000069.1 GCA_003230615.1 Nitrosospira sp.
AATGCATTTATCCGACCTTAAGAACCTCCACGTCACAGAACTAATAGAAATGGCTATCACCAATCAGATCGATGGTGCCAACCGACTGCGAAAACAGGATTTAATTTTTGCCCTGCTAAAAAACCAAGCACGCAAAGGTGAAAGTATTTTTGGTGAAGGTACTCTAGAGGTGCTACAGGACGGGTTCGGTTTTCTACGATCACCTGATACATCCTATTTGGCTGGACCTGATGATATTTATGTTTCTCCCAGCCAAATCAGACGTTTCAACCTACATACTGGAGATTCGATAGACGGTGAAATCCGTACCCCAAAGGATGGTGAACGATACTTTGCACTAGTAAAGGTGGATAAGGTCAACAATGAGCCGCCGGAAAACTCCAAGCACAAGATCCTATTTGAAAATCTTACCCCACTATTCCCTACAAAACGACTTCTCCTTGAACGTGACATTAAGGCAGAAGAAAATGTCACGAGTCGCATCATTGACCTAGTTGCACCCATTGGGATGGGGCAACGGGGTCTGCTTGTATCAAGCCCCAAGTCAGGAAAAACCGTGATGCTGCAACACATCGCGCATGCAATTGCTTCTAACTATCCTGATGTTATCCTTATGGTTCTACTAATTGATGAACGACCCGAAGAAGTAACCGAGATGATTCGCTCGGTTAGGGGAGAAGTTATTTCATCCACATTTGATGAACCGGCAGTACGCCATGTACAAGTAGCTGATATGGTTATTGAGAAAGCCAGACGTCTAGTAGAGCACAAAAAGGATGTGGTGATACTATTGGACTCGATCACGCGCTTAGCACGAGCGTACAATACTGTAATTCCAGCCTCGGGCAAGGTACTCACTGGTGGGGTCGATGCAAATGCTCTACAACGTCCTAAGCGATTCTTTGGCGCTGCACGCAATATAGAGGAAGGTGGCTCCCTAACTATCATTGCAACTGCACTAGTTGATACTGGTTCACGCATGGATGATGTGATATATGAAGAATTCAAAGGTACCGGTAACATGGAAATCCACCTTGACAGACGCATGGCAGAGAAACGCACTTACCCTGCTATCAATGTCAACCGCTCGGGCACACGCAAAGAAGAATTGCTTATCAAACCAGATGCACTACAAAAAATTTGGGTGCTGCGCAAATTACTCTACCCAATGGATGATGCAGAAGCTATGGAGTTCCTGCTAGACAAAATAAAAGCTACAAAAAACAATAGTGATTTCTTCGATTCGATGCGAAGAGGGTAAGATCACTGCTAAATGAAATTAATACTTAAAAATGGTGTTAGTCCTCTCGATTTAATGCAGCGTGCTTTTCTCCCCGAATTATGTATAGATTCCAACGAAGCATAAATGGTTTGCAAGCTTCTAAGGTAATGGCAACAGGCTATTCTACCCATAGTTGCAACCCATTCCATATTAAAGGATAATATGCGCCTTCCCGTTTCTCAGCCCGCAAAGCAGTGGCATACTAAGGACACGAATAATGAAAGCTGAAATTCATCCAAGCTACCAGGAAATTACTGTGACGTGCAGTTGTGGTAATACATTCCAAACTCGTTCTACCATGGGTAAACCACTGCATATTGAGATATGTTCTGTTTGTCATCCATTCTATACTGGAAAACAGAAAATTGTTGACACAGCAGGACGAGTTGAGAAATTTAGGAGAAAATATGGCAGTAAAGCAGAAAAACAAGTTGCATCCTAATTCCGTTCTGTACTTTTTAAAAGGAAGCTTCTAAAGCTGCCTTTTTTATTCTTTAAAAAATAGCTTGAATTACGATGACATCAAGGCATTCTTGCTGCTGGGAGGGGCGCCCATTCGATGAATTCGACTTTCATCAAACACCGATCAACAATTCAATTAACAACTTCTCTGGATTTACTGAAGCTAAGCGAAAGTTTTTAAAATTATTTTCCGGTTATTACTATCACTGCCGTGAATCTGAGCTACTCCAAACTGACTAAATGGTCGTCTTCAGGAAATATGCAATAAATTTCATACACCTGCTTAGTGACCTTTATTCTGGAGACGAACCAATATTCAGATCAATCGTCAAGATAATGGAATAAAAAGAATTTCTATCAATTCTAGGGTTTAAGTTAGTTTACTTACAAACTGACCGTGGACACGAATGAATAAGCCATAGAAAAGCAACTATTCCCAGGGTAATTTTAGGCAACCTTAACGTCATTTGACAAATACACGTCTTGAATTGCATTTAGCAATTTTACTCCTTCAGCAAATGGCTTCTGAAAAGCCTTACGCCCGGAAATTAACCCCATCCCACCTGCACGCTTGTTGATCACTGCGGTACGAACTGCTTGGCGCAAATCGTCCTTGCCCGATTCGCCACCCGAATTAATCATACCGACTCGACCCATATAACAGTTCGCCACCTGGTAGCGCACCAAGTCAATCGGATTATCTGAGGTAAGTTCGTTGTAAACTTTAGGATTAGTTTTACCAAATTTGATTGCATTATAACCACCATTGTTTTCAGCCATTTTCTGTTTAACGATATCAGCTCCAATAGTTACAGCAAGGTGATTAGCCTGACCGGTCAAATCCGCGCTCACATGGTAATCCTTATCAGGAGTCTTGAATGCTGAGTTCCGAGTATAGGCCCACAGAATCGTCACCATTCCAAGTTCATGTGCATATGCAAATGCCTCTGAAACTTCCTGGATTTGCCGGCGCGATTCCTCAGAACCAAAAAATACTGTTGCCCCGACCGCACAGGCACCCATATCAAAAGCCTGATCCACGCTAGCAAATAAGGTCTGATCGTACTTGTTTGGAAAAGTCAGCAATTCATTATGATTGATTTTAAGAATGAAGGGAATCTTGTGAGCATAACGCCGTGCCACTATTCCCAGTACACCTAAAGTGGATGCCACTGCATTACAGCCTCCTTCAATAGCAAGTCTTGTGATGTTCTCTGGGTCAAAAAACATCGGATTGGGTGCGAACGATGCTCCGGCTGAATGCTCTACACCCTGATCCACCGGTAACATAGACAGATAGCCACTACCTGCCAAGCGTCCGTGGTTATATAGTGCCTGCAAGTTACGCAATACACTTGGCTTTCGATCACTTGTTGCCATTATTCGATCAACAAAATCTGGCCCCGGTACATGTAGACTATTCTTTGGCACGCCTTTACATACGTGGTTTAGAAGCTTGTCGGCTTCATCTCCCAGCATCGCTGAAATGTCAGTCATCTTACCTCCTGTGTGTTTTCTAAATTCACCATCACATATCTAAGAAGCTAGTTCCTAAAAAATAAACTATTTATTCTCGAACAACAAAAAAGGATCATCGGTAATCACACCGTCTACTTCAATTTTCTTACAATAGTCATACTCTGTCTTTGTTACCAGACCGTAAACAAAATTGTAATAGCCAGACAATGCAGCTTGCTTCAGCAGGACATTATCTAGGATGTTGTAATCCCACACGATATGATTGATTCTAGAATTACCACTACAGTCGGCTAACAAGGAATTAAGCGTCTGGGGCCGATGTGCTACTAACAAGCCACAATCTACCTTGAGAGCTGATGCGCAAACTGCTACCACATCGTGACGAAATGAAGTTACAAGAATACAGCAGTCAGTTTGATGCTTCTCCAGTACCCCAATTACCAATTCTAATGCTTCCATGGTCTTAATCTCTACATTCCACATGATTCCAGGAAAGCGCTCAAGCGTTTCATCCAGAGTTGGAACCCTATACCCGATCGCTTGCTCAAGTTCTCTGTGGGTAAGGTCAACTACGGCTTTCCCTGATACAACACGATCATGAATTAGTACTATAGACTCGTCACGGCTAATGCGTACATCAGTTTCAATACCATCAACTCCTGGTACCACTGCAGCTTCGAAGGCAGCTGGAGTATTTTCAATAAATTTGGCGTGATATCCTCGATGCGCAATAACTAACATAACTTAAGAAACTCTCGTTAATACGCATTCTTAGCTTGCAGATTTTTAGATAATTTCTGCTAAATCTAGATCAATATACAGCACGATACTGAACTAATTATTATAGATTTAGAATAAGAATGCCCATTTTTAGTTTTGAAATGGAAATGTTACCCTGGAGCTAATCAGAACTTTATTTGAAAATCTTTTTGCGTAACTCAGCAAATGTGTTTCCAACATAATCCATCTGCTCCTCGGTATGAGCCGCACTCACGCTACACCGTACTAGTGAATTACCTTCAGGTGCAGCTGGGGGTAATATTAGATTGACATAGATACCATAATCAAATAAGCCTTTCCACAACATCATCGCCTGCTGAGGACTATGAAGTATAGTCGCAATAACTGGTCCAGGCTCTGGGCCAAGCAGATACCCTAGCTCATCTAAGCGCGAATAAAGTTTCCGCGCGTTCCTCCAGAGTTTCTTACGTAACTCAGTGCCATCCCGCAATAACTTAAGCGCAGCTCTTGTTGATGCAATAGTGGCTGGAGAAGGTGATGCTGTAAATATATAAGGGCGACTTACATATCGAATCTGATCGAGCTGCAGATGGTTACTAACACAGTAGCCGCCTATACTGCCCAGGCTTTTGCTAAAAGTACCGGTGATAAAGTCAACTCCATCAATAAGCCCCGCCTCTTCCACAAGACCCTGACCAGTCTGACCCAATACCCCAAGTGAATGTGCCTCGTCTAGAAGAAGCATGCTACCGTAAGAATTCTTTATTTTAACAATGTCTGCAAGAGGCGCCTGATCACCTAACATGCTGTAGATACCTTCAACAATAATCAAAGTAGATCTCGTCCTTTCCCCTAACCGCCGAAGACGTTTTTCCATATCTGCCATATCATTGTGTCGAAATCTAATTATCTCGGCACCACTCAAACGACATCCATCATAGATACTGGCATGCGAATCTCCATCAATAAGAATCACATCATTTGTACCAGCCAATCCAGAAATCATTGCAAGATTTGCCTGATACCCAGTTGTAAAAACTATACTTGATCGGCAATGATAGAAATCTGCAAATTCTTTCTCAAGGGCACGGTGTCCGCTATAGCTACCATTTGCCATGCGTGATCCAGTTGTTCCAGTACCCTCACTATCTATTGCCTTATGTGCAGCTTGTAGACACTCTGGAGCAAAGGTAAGTCCTAGATAGTTGTTCGTGCCAAAGAAAAGAATACGACGACCCCCAACCCTAGCTTCTGTTGATGAGTAAACCTCTTCTATAGGCGTACCAAATACATCAATTCCTTCTGGTAACAAAGCCTTTCTAGCAGCAGCACCGGTATCTAGCTTATCTAATAGACTCATTATGATGCAGATTTAATTTTGTGGATTAGGTCTGCTAGATCGCGTACAGTTTGCACGTCTGCAAGGACGTTTATTGGTACAGAAATATCAAACTCATCTTCGATTTCCATAACTAAATTTAATAATTTGACGGAATCAATCGCTAGCTGATTAATGAGGTCTGACTCTGGCACTATCTCTATACCAGAACTAGCAAAGCGCCCAATATGATGGCAAAGTTTCTGCAGAATATTGTTGTAATCATGTGCCATGATCTAACCCTGATAAAAATAAAAGACATGCATGAAAATTAGATAGCTTGGGGTAAGGCGTCACGTAAGCGTACGCAAGGATGCCAACATGGCAACGCCTGAGTTAACGGTGAAATGTCACATACCCAGTCCGGATGTCTTATCTCACGTACTTTTCCAGGTGTTAACATTGGCGCATATCGCAACACTCGGGCCAACAATAAATTAATGTTTGCCAGTAGTAAAACAAATGTTGCTGGTAAAAAAAAGCAGCGTACAGGTCGCCCCCAGACGTCTTCTGCAATTGAAGTCAAAGATTTACAATCATATCCCCCCGGCATTCCGTCATCAAGCTCATAGACACCTTGTGCATGCGTATTTGTGGAAAGCCAACACAGTATAGCCGATACCAAATCACTGACATGTAGAAGACTATAACGTGAAGTTTGACTTCCTACCATGGGTAAAATGCCATACCGGGTTGCTCTGAAGAGAGGGCTAAGCTCTTTATCACCAGGACCATAAACCGCAGTCGGGCGGAAAACTGTCCATGGCATAACACCCGAACTATCTGCCACAAGCTGTTCAGCCATGTATTTGCTGTTCGCGTACCAGGAAAGATTTGGCTCTCTGGCAGCCAGCGAAGAAATAAGAAGGAACCTCGGTGGTTGATCCTGCTGCACTGAGGTACGTACAAGGTTGGAAGTACCCTCTACGTTTGTATGAGTGAAATCTTTTAGGGAACTACCCCGAACCAGACCGGCACAATGCACGACGGCGGATACATCTTTTACAAGACTTTGCAACGCAATCGGATCATCCAAGTCTCCTGGGATCCATTGTGTGGACTCATCATTAACACGCGGGGTTCGTGTCAACGCTCGAACTTTCCACCCATTTTTGATAAGGGACTGCACGAGCACATTACCAATAAAACCAGTAGCACCAGTCACCGCTACCGATGATCCTGACATATATTTAAGCTATCTGTCTCTAGACTCGACTGATAGCTGGTCTGTCAGGTCCGTTCGTTGTATAAAACCTTTGCGCGCGGCAAAACGCGATAATTTGCCAGAAGAAGTACGCGGTAGGGTGTGTGGAGAAACTAGTTCTACTAAACAGTTGACACCAAATGCCATATACACCAATCTCTGCAAACGACTAGTAAGAGATTGTCGATCTGCTACCGAAGTCAAGCGACATTCTATGACTAACACAATTGTCATGATGTCATTAGCATCAGTTATGCTGAAGGCAGATGCCTCCCTAGATCTTACCTCTGGTTGTTGTTCCGCAAGCTCCTCCACATCCTGAGCACGGATGTTGCGCCCATTAACGATAATGACGTCTGTTCGACGCCCTGTAATATACAGGTTACCTTCAAAAAGAAATCCAAGATCGCCGGTATCTAGCCAGTTACCTGGTTGTAGCGCATTCTTGGTTTCTTCTGGGCTATTAAAATAACCAGTCATGATACTGGTTCCATGTACCAGTACACTACCTACCCTCAAATCTGGTAATTCCTGTCCGGCATCATCAGCAACCTTGACCGTGTGACCAGGCAATGGTCGACCACAGTTTACAAACTCGGTATATTTCCTACCATCTGCTTGCAACCGCACCGCTATCTTCTTATCTATTAATGCCGCTGCATCAACTCGTAGGCTTTGAAAACCATGGCCAGTGTTAGAAAAAGTTACGGCTAAGGTCGATTCTGCGAGACCATAACATGGTAGAAAAGCATTTATATTAAAACCTGCTGGCGCAAATTTTTCTGCGAAATCTCTTAAGGTATCAGGCCGTATCATCTCGGCGCCAATACCCGCTACACGCCAACAGCTGAGGTCAAGATCTTTTAAATCAGAATCACGAACCCGTAGGGTACAGAGTTTTAGACCAAATGGCTGACTAAAAGCCACGGTACAACGATTGCGGCTTATCAACCGTAACCACTGCAATGGTCGTATTGCAAAATCTCTGGTAGCCAAATAGTCAACTGAAACTTGTGTAACCAATGGCGTCATTAACATTCCTACCAAGCCCATATCATGATAAAAAGGTAACCAAGACGCAATGCGATCCCCAGAATGCATTCCCATACCATTCCGAACAATACCCTGAAGATTGCTCATTACTGCACGCTCTGTAATGATGACCCCGCGCGGAGTACGAGTGCTGCCTGAGGTATACTGTAGATAGGCAGTTTCATCAGGGTGGTTTGACTGTAGTGTTTTATCCGGGGCGGGAAGTTTCTCTAATTGTTCTGGTGTACCAACCCATCGCAATCTCTGCAAGCCCTCTGCAGCCTCTCCAAGGAAATTAATGTAGTCTGCATTGGCCAGAGCGACATTCGCTTGACTACCCTCAAGAATGCCACGAAGTTGTTGAACATACACCGCATGACTGCCAAGGTTAACCGGAAGTGGCATCGCGAAAGGAATTAAACCAGCATAACGACACGCGAAGAACAATTCAATAAACTCTGGAGTTGTATCAGCAACGATCGCTATACGATCACCGATGGCCAAACCAAGACCCAATAAACGCCGCGCTGATACACGAGCATTTTGTTTTAATACTCGGTAAGGAAGGGTTGAACGTAAATTTCCTTTCGCATCGTAAAAGTTGTACCCCGTCGTTCCAGTCGCGGCATATTCCAAGGCCGAGGTCAGGGTATCAAAGTCCGCTAACCGCTGAGGTTGTGAGTTGTACGTTGGTGTTGGGTTCACTACTATTGTCGACTCGTTAGATAACTTGGAATCGAATGCTTGCGTTAGCGAACCTTTTAAAGTTGCAACTGTTGAACTCAAGGGTTTCGTCTCCAAACTAATGGCGTTTGTCATTTTTCTTGTAGGATAAAGTAAAGAATTATTATTCTAGTCTAGTTCACTAATATTAAATGTTTTTGGCTTCTAAATTATTTACAGCACTTGACACTTTTCTCTGGTGCACGCCATCAATTTTCTAACGATTAATATATTTAGGATGCTTTTAATCACAAGTTGTAAACACACCACATAACTTGCAAGAAACACAATGCGCGTATTTTGAACGAGTTTTCCCCTTATAGAAAGAGATTTCGGGGAATTTAGAAGAAATATGTTGTTTTTTTACAACAGTACAATCTATATCGCTCTATATCGCCATTCTAGAATTGAATGCGATGCAATAAATACAGTACTGAAATACTTCAGTGCAGCGATCATTTCTAAATACCAAGACACTAATTAAATATGATTAACGTGATACTTTCACTTAGTGTAAAAACATCATTATGCACCATTAGTCACAGTATTTTTCAATATCAAGATCTAATGTACCTTACCACTTCTAACTACTGCGACAATCATCTGGGTTAATCTCAATCGTAGTTGTAGCATATTGACACGCAATTCTAGATGTAAAACCGCTCAGTTAATTTTCTACATTTTCTACATCCAAGTACGTAAGCTTTGAACGCTCTGTTTCAGGCCGCCATCCATGCATTAGCTTCTCTTAAATCACCAAATACTCTGATATCAGCATCAATGAAAAGATTAGACACCCAGGCGCTCCAAACTTGCCACTGGTTATCGGTGACCAACGCAACCCTGTTAAATTCACTCCTATGTTCACGGATAAATTTGATTTCCTCCCATGCCACATCAATTGTATAACTTAACATTTCACGCCAATCAAACAGGAGATTTCCCTTGCCATCAAAGTGATATTTGAAAAGCACTTGTTCTTCAAATTCTTTGTAGTCGGCCAAGGTAAATTCGCCGAAGATAGCAACACTAACCAAGTTTCCGGTTTTCTGAATTGTAATCATAAATTCTATAATAGAGCATCTTATTAGATCATGCAGCTAATAACTAAATTTCTTTATAGAGTTGCCGCACCACGATTTCTACATCAAATTATTCGAGCTGCTGCAAATGTATAATACTAGGCCAGTAGTTCGTCTTACTTTTTACACTATAAAAATATGAAACACATTCAAGGAAAACTCACTACATGGTTGCTCAGTGTCAATGAAGCAAACTCAGGATATTTTAATATTCAAAGCAAACTTTTCGTGAAACAGGAAAATAGTAGACTACTTTCGTTCACATGGGTAATTCTGGCC
>QIFK01000105.1 GCA_003230615.1 Nitrosospira sp.
AATTGATAAAGGTTCCATAAAGAAATTTGAGGTTGATTTCCAAATCGATACCGTCTAAGTTGGCTATCGGTAGTATTCGGTGTCCAGTTTGGATCGTATCCTTCAAGCCAACCGTAGGGGCCATAATCTATTGTCAGTCCATGAATCGACATGTTATCTGTATTCATAACACCATGCACAAAACCAACACGCTGCCAATGAATAATCATATCTAATGTATTAGTAACAGCTTCATTAAAAAATGCTATATAACCTTCTTTATTTCCTGCTTTAATATCAGGATAAAATTCTTTGATGGTATAATCTGTAAGTGCTCGGAGTGTTTCAAAATCTTTTCTGCTGGCAAAGATCTCAAAATTTCCAAATCGTATAAAACAAGGAGATACTCTACAGACAATAGCCCCTTTTTCATAAGCCGAATTTCCATCGTACATAACATCGCGAAGCACTTGATCTCCTGATAAAGCAAGTGAGAGAGATCGTGTGGTCGGCACACCCAAATAATACATTGCCTCGCTAATTAAGTGTTCTCTAATCGAAGAACGAAGCACAGCCAATCCATCAGCGGTGCGTGAATAAGGAGTTTCTCCTACTCCTTTTAGCTGCAAAGCCCAACGTTTATTTTTATGTTCAACTTCGGTCAGATTGATTGCTCTGCCATCTCCAAGCTGTCCTGCCCAATTTCCGAATTGATGTCCGCCATAACACATGGCATATGGATCTGTTCCCTTTATAATGTGAGCACCTGTAGATATTTCTAAAAACTTCTGTGATCGCACATCTTCTTCGGTTAGTCCGAGCAGCTCTGCCATCTCCATAGATACATGAAGTAGTTTTGGATTCGAAGGTTTTTTAGGAGTAACATATGAGAAACAAGACTTATACACTTGTCTTCTTGTGTTATCCCTATTGGGATCCGCCGGCAGCTTTTTATTAAAAGTATCTTGTAGATTCAGTTTCATTTTATCCAATTATTTTATTCCTTTAAGAAATTGAATTGCCTTTTCGGTATCCAGGTGGAAGTCGTTGAATACAACTGTATCGCTTTGGTCTATGAAGATGAACCACGGGGTTCCACCAGTACGGTAATTATACATTACACTTGAGACTTGACGCGTTTGTTCATTACCAACATCATGTCCAAAAGGAATGTGCAAGTTATATTGTTTCTGTACTTCCAGCATCCTTTCTTTTGTATTTGCCTGTGCACCTTCAAATACGGTTTGTATTGCAAAAAATTCAATTTTTTCATTACCTTCCAATGCTTTTACCATTTCCTGTAATGAGGGTAACCCTTGACTATGGCATCCGGGGCACCAGGATTGAAAACCATATATAACTTTAAATTCTCCACTATAATCAGATAATTTGACTGCTTCCCTCTCGTTTCCATCACCATCCACCCAAAAAATATCATTGGATAGTTCCGGTGCCCTTTGTCCTTCAATTCCGTATTGTGCTTGTTTGTCTTTCATAACTGACTTGTTTCCTTTATTTAAATAAGTGCAATTAGTGCTAACCAGGTTAAAAAAGTTTGTTAGAAGAATCGATTTAAGCTTTAAATTCTTCGTTGTTTCTATTTTTTTAATCTGTGCCTTGATTAGTTAATTTTTGATAACCGATATGTTGATCTTTTCCAGTTTATTATTTAGAACATAATTAAGAAAACTGTTTAGATCAGATTCATCGGATTTTATAGTTTGGGAAGTGTAATTAGAAATTACCAGCTGATTTCTGAACTCTTCTTATAATTGTTGTCGTTCCACACTTAAATTTGTAATTTATACTTAACGAACAATGGCAAAATAAAGTTTCAACTAACCAATTCCAAACATTCGTTTAGCAGGAAGTTAGCACAAATGCGAAAAACCACACGAGAATTCATCTAAAAAATGTCATTTGAAGATACATTATTGCGATTACGTTTAATTGCACGTAAAAATGGCAAATATGTAATGAATAAGTTATTTAATGACTACTTAACAGGTCATTTTAATAAAGAAGTTAATACATCTTGTCTCCTGTGTGGCTCTGAATCGAATTTAACTAAAGAACACGTTTTACCGAAATGGGTATTTGAAAACGACTCTAAACGGACTTTTACAACGGACGTTAATCAATTACCTCAAAAATATATCGGAACAACATTACCTATGTGTGCAACTTGTAATTCGGAAATACTAAATACTCTTGAAAAATATATTCAAAAAACTCTTGTAGAAGTTGACCTTAAAACTAAATATTATAGTTCTGAAAATTGGGGAAATATAATCAGATGGTTGGAAACAATTGACTTTAAATTTCAATTAATAGATATTACTACAAAATTTAGAGCTCATAAAGAGGCTGGCTATATTCCTTTTCTAGCGGGTTTATCAATATCAGAAATGAGAGATTTTTCGATTCGAACTATCAAATCCAAATCAAGATTGTCATTGAAACGTATTTCTACGAAGGACAAAAGCAAAATGGCTAATTCCTTGATTGTTGGAACTACAAAAATTAAAACTTTTAACTATTTTCATAAATCAGGTCAGTTTATACACATAGAAATTCCAAAATACAATAAGGTGTTTTTTTACTTTTTCGACAGAGAATTTAAAAATGACGAAAACGCAAAAAAAGAGGCAATGAAAATAATCAAATCAGTATATGAAGAGGAATGAATATATCTGATAATACATTGTGGAAAAGCACTTGTGCTAACAAAGGCTAAAAATTATTAGGGTTTTTTGGCTTAATTAAAGGTTAAGTGTATATTTATAAAATAATCAATGGCGGACAATAAGAGCTGTTCTAATCCGTAACAATTCTTAGCCAAACCGTTGTGCCTAATTGCTGAAGTAAAAAGGGCGAAGGAGATTGTGAATTAGCTAATTACCTATTAGACACCCGTTAGTTCTTTAGTGAAAGCTTATAAACTGGAGCACAAAGTTGAAAGAGGTGAAGACAATGCACTCACTAATGCCGTTACCGGCTGAGATGAAGACTACTGATGAAGAGATGGTGATCGACAGCGACTTCCATGTCGGGCTGTCGGGTTACGTCGAACCTCGTCTCGAACGTGCAGTTACGCGTCTTTCCGAACGGTTAGCCCAGATTACAGGCATCTCAATGCATCGTGATCAATCCGCGGCGAAAGAAGATGCAACGCTCCTAATACATGTTGATGAGAAAGTGGCTGAAGTACAAAGCAGCACCGAGGATGAATCGTACATCCTGGCTATCAACGCAAAGGGCTCAGTACTGAGCTCGCGTACGCTATACGGTGCACTGAGAGGAATTGAGACTTTTGTGCAATTAGTTCGGCTGTCGGATTATGGTTTCGTAGTTCCGGCGGTACGGATAAAGGACCGCCCGCGATTCCCGTGGCGGGGATTGCTCATCGATGTAACCCGGCATTGGATTCCACCGGCGGTCATCAAAAGAAACCTCGAGGCGATGGCGTCAGTTAAACTGAACGTGCTGCATTGGCATCTTACGGACGATCAGGGATTTCGGATTGAGAGCTACAGGTATCCCAAATTGCACGAATTAGGGTCTGATGGACTATTTTATACGCAGGATGATGTGAGAGAGATCGTGGAGTTCGCCTCGGATCGGGGTATCCGAGTACTTCCAGAGTTCGATATGCCGGGCCATACCAGTAGTTGGTTTGTCGGTTACCCAGATCTAGCAAGCGCACCCGGCCCTTACCTGATCGAACGAAACTGGGGTGGCCACGAGGCGACGATGGATCCAACCAAAGAGGAGACTTACGAGTTTATTAGCAATTTCCTTTCCGAGATGGTGACGCTCTTTCCTGATCTGTACGTCCATGTGGGCGGCGACGAGGTGAGTGGAAAACAGTGGCAAGGTAATCCGGCTATACTCAAGTTTATGGTGAGTGAAGGCATCAAGGACACGCGCCACCTTCAGGCATACTTTAACCTCCGCTTACACGGTATCCTTAATAAGCTCGGCAGAGAGATGGTCGGGTGGGATCCGATCCTTCATGCTGACCTTCCGGAAAAAAGTATCATCCAATCGGTGAGGGGACAGCAGTGGCTGGCTAAGGCTGCGCGCGAGGGCTTCCAAGGAATCGCTGGATCCGAATACTACCTGGATTTGCTGCGACCGGCAGAGTTCCACTACAGGAGTGATCCATACGGTGCCGAAGCTGCAGAGTTAACTACAGAACAGCAAGCGTTGATCGTCGGTGGTGAGGCATCAATGTGGACAGAGTTTGCAACCGCTGAGAATATTGATTCGCGAATCTGGCCAAGGGCTGTAGTTGTTGCAGAGCGACTGTGGTCTTCTCACGACATAACGGATGTCGAAGATATGTATAGGCGGCTTGCCGAAGTTAGTCAACGGCTCGAGTGGACTGGCGTTACCCACAAATCTGGTCCGCGTAAAATGCTGCACCGTCTAACGGATTATGATTCTATTGAGGCACTCAGCACACTATCAGAAATTCTGCAGCCCGCGTTTGACATGCGCTGGAAGAACCACGACTATACATCCATGACCCCGTTGAATCGCCTGGTGGACGCAACCGTCCCGGAGAGTGAAACAGCTCGAAGGTTTAGTCGAATGGTGGAACAGTTCATTGCTGATCCTTCTGCCATGTCTCTCCACGATGCTCTTGTAACTCAACTGCGAACCTGGCAGCGCAATCACATGAAATTGGAGAGAGATATCCAACAGTCGTCCCTCTTAACCGAAGTGGGACCGCTTTCAGAGGCCCTCTCACAGGTTGCCGGGATCGGTCTCCAGTCGCTGGCTGCTCTCACTGCCGGACGAGCCATACCGCGCGCTGAGCGAGAGACACAGGCGACACTGCTCAAGCAAGCCACCGATTCGATAGCAGAACTTGTGATCCCAATTGTACCTGACATTCACAAGCTCACCAAAGCGGTTCTCGCCGGCAGTTAAGATATCAATTTCATCGAACACGATATCGGTGCAATGGCAGGGTTGTTCGTGGACACTTGCTTGCCAAGAGTAATTCTGTTAGAAGGGTTTTGGTTCACGCTCATGAACATAAGAGCAGCACATTTATAGTCATCCGGAGTTAGCTGATTCTCACCAGTCAGCAAGCAACCTCGCTCGGTTTCGTCATTCAAGGTTTCCTTAATTCGATTCGGTAAGCCAAGACCGTTTGAGCTCGTACAAGTTAGGAATAGTGGAATTCTGGGTTAGATAGTTTCAGTCAACATCAATTTTTTTATTTGCGAACATTTTTGAAAATCATTATCTTCGTTCTAAAATGGAATATGTTAGAAATCCAATGAAGTTACAAGAGAGCATTGTAGAAACCATCGGAAGCACTCCGTTGGTGAAACTTAAGAAAGTGATCAGCGGAAGCACAGCCACTGTAGCAGTCAAACTGGAGTACTTCAATCCCGGCGGGAGCATTAAGGATCGTGCTGCGTTGGCGATGATCGATGCAGCGGAAAATGATGGTTTGCTCCGTCCCGGTGGAACGATTGTCGAGGCCAGCAGCGGCAACACCGGCTACGCGATTGCCATGCTTGGCGCCGTCAGGGATTATAGCGTAGTGATTGTTTGCACGGATAAAGTATCCCACGAAAAGATCGAAACCTTGAAGGCGTTTGGTGCGAATGTGGTGAGGGTACCATTTGATGCTCCATTAAATTCGCCGGAGCATTACCTCAATACTGCCAAGCGCATAGTCAAAGAAAGCGACAATGCGATCTTCGCCAATCAGTCTTTCAATCCGGCAAATCCGAAAGCCCATTATCTAACAACGGGTCCGGAGATATGGGAACAAACAGATAGGAAAATTACGACCTTCGTCTGCAGCGCGGGAACCGGTGGGACTATTAGCGGTGCGGGAAAGTATCTGAAAGAAAGGAACGGAGATATTGAGGTCGTCCTGGCTGATCCGGTTGGATCTATCTATAAGACATACTTCGAGACCGGCAAAATTGATGAAGCGTTTCCTTATCTGGTTGAGGCAGCTGGGCAGAACGAACCGTTTATTCCGGACGCATTCGATCGCGGTGTTGTTGATAGAGTAGTGTTAGTCAACGATGAAGAGTCTTTCCTGATGGCACGCCGACTGGCACGTGAGGAAGGAATCTTTTGTGGAATAAGCAGCGGTATGATCGTGAGTGCTGCGGTGCGTGTGGCTCAGGAAAAAACTAAGGAAGATCTGATCGTGGCAGTGGTACCCGATGCAGGTGATAAGTATTTGTCCCGGCTCTACTCAGACGATTGGCTGAGACAGAATTTGCCTAGCATGGAAAGTCACCTAACCTCTGGCGATTCTAATGCCGGTTCGGCTGACCCAGAAGCGAAATCCTGATATGACGATAGCCCTGGTCACTCCTGCACGCTTAGGAAGTCTCACTGGCAACAGTATAACCGCGGTTCGCTGGGCATCTATACTGCGCAATTTAGGCCATGCGGTTTCAATAACACACGAGTACAAAGGAGAACCAGCTGACTTTTTGATCGCGTTGAATGCTTACAGAAGCGCGGCGTCTATTCAGAGATTTAGCGATCAGCACTCCGACCGGCCCTTAGTTGTTGCCCTCACGGGAACCGACCTGTACCGATTCATGGATTCCCATCGAGAAGAAACATTACACTCAGTCGAAGCTGCTGACCGGCTAGTGGTGTTTAGCGATTTGGCCCATAATGCATTGCCACCTGCCCAGCGGCATAAAGTGTTTTTGATCTATGAATCCGCCGAACCTCTTCCCGACGGAAGACACCCCGTACTGCGCTACTTCGATATATGTGTTATCGGTCATCTTCGTCCTGAAAAAGATCCGTTACGTACCGCACTGGCTGCACGCGGTCTCCCGGTATCAAGCAGAATTCGGGTTCGTCATTACGGTAAAGCCCACACAGAGGAGTGGGCTGAGAAAGCACGGGTCGAAATGTCGTGCAACCATCGTTATACCTGGTTCGGTGAAGTACCGCACTGGCGAGTGCGTCAAGCGTTAGCTAAATGCCACCTGATGGTTCTGAGCTCCAAAATAGAAGGTGGACCAAACAGCCTGTCGGAAGCGGTTGTTGCAGGAGTGCCGGTTATAACCACTGACATAGACGGTTGCGTGGGTGTGCTGGGCCCGGAATATCCTGGCTATTTCCCTGTGGGTAACACTGATGCATTGCAGGAGCTATTGACTCGAGCAGAGACCGATTCTAAATTTCTCGCTACACTTGAGAGTTTCATAATCAAGATAGCACCTCGATATAGCCGTCAGGCAGAAGAAGCTCGTTGGGCAAGCCTTCTAACAGAACTGTTCGATGAACGTGCAAGGAAAACAGCATGAGCAAAGATTTGCAAGACTTTCGCAACGAAGCGTACGGAGAAACAGCCGCACTGAGATACAATGTTTTCGAGAGCCGTCCGTCTGGTTTCGCGATTCGAATAGCGCCCAAGATACGCGCGTTCTATCAGAAAACGAGAACCGGGCAGACAAACAAACACCTTCTGGATGTAGCTTGTGGAACTGGTCAGATGGCGGAGTATTTTCTCGATCACGACTTTGAGGTTGTGGGGATCGATCAATCGCCGCACATGCTTAAATATGCCCGAGCTAACAATGCGAAGTATGTAGCCAGTGGTCAGTGTCAATTCAATGAGTGGGACTCAAGCAATTTTCACTTAGATTCGCAGTTTGGGTTAGCAGCATGTACATTCAACGGTTTGAACCATCTCACCAGTTTCGGGCAAGTAGAGAACTGCTTGGATTGCGTGCATCGAGCACTGGTTCCCGGTGGTTACTTCATATTCGACATCAATACCCGGCGCGGTCTTAAGAGCGTTGTTGATACTGTCGATCTCTACGACACTAACGAAGAGATCATTATGCGAAAACGTATATTCGATGGCAAGCGCGTAATTCTTTACGCAAGTGGATGCTTTTTACACAAAGGTGCATGGATCAGATATCGAGAGACCATCTTCAAGATCATTATAGATACCAAAGAGCTGCGACAATCCATGCTGGATCATGGATGGTCTTCCGTCACTTACACCACCGATGATTTGATGAGTCCCGTTGAAGATCCGGAAGTGGAACAGGTAGCGTACGTGGTCGCCCGCAAGGCGAAATGATCTCACAGTACAAATTCGAACAGAAAGTGCGGTTTCATTATCGGTCTGAATAGTTAAAACTAGGAATTGACTGACCTGCGATACGTAAAGCTTCCGAATCGGAGGGCGTTGCAAGAATATTGTATTGATAGAATTAACTTATTCGTTGCAGAACCGCAGCAAAAGTAGTACATTTATAATCAACAATAGATATAAATTTAATGGAGAAATATTATGGCAAACGATAATTTTATTGAAGAAGTAGCGGCGCTTTTAATGGAAACAGGTCAAAATCATCATAAAGCATTTAAGGAAACAGATGGTGTCGATCCCGAATGGCCATTATGGTATGCAGATTACTTGCATAGTAAACTGGGAAAGCTGTTGAAGGCTGAGCTTACAAAGAGCGAAATTATCTATCTATTATTAATGCTTGAAAAACAAAGAACTGCAGAATCACCCGACTCACATTGGACGAAGTATTATGCAAAAATCCTGGTTGATCAGTACATAAATAATAACGGAGAATAATATGTCTGATCCTAAAATCACAGTTTACGGGGCATATTGGTGTCCCGATTGTCGAAGAAGCAAGCAGTTTTTAGGAGAGCACCAGATTCCTTATCAATGGATCAATATTGAGGAAGATAAAGAGGGTGAGCAGCATATCATCGAGCTAAACAAAGGCAAACGGATTATTCCGACCATTACATTTGGTGACGACTCTTTCCTGGTCAATCCCAGTAACTCAGAATTGGCTGCTAAGTTAGGATTGGTGACTACTGCAAAGCGAACCCATTATGAGTTGATTGTGTTAGGAGCGGGACCGGCTGGTTTAACTGCTGCGCTGTATGCCGGACGCGAGGCAATTGATACGCTGGTCATCGAACGAGCGGCAATTGGCGGGCAGGCAGCTGCAACTGAAAAGCTTGATAATGTTCCCGGGTTTCCTGGAAGTATTTCCGGTCATGATTTTTCTCAACGCATGCGGCAACAAGCTGAACAATTCGGAGTCGAGATCCTCCAGGCACAGGAAATATCCAGTGTTAGCAGTCATGACAATTATCACTGTGTCACCACCCAGGATGGTAGAGAATACAGCGCCAATGCTTTACTCATTGCCTCTGGCAGCCGTTACCGTCGATTGGGTATCGATGGAGAAAACGATTACCTCGGTGCGGGAGTGCACTTTTGTGCCACATGCGATGGACCTTTCTATAAGGGCAAAGAAATTGCAGTGATAGGAGGCGGGAACAGCGCTACCGAAGAGAGTCTGTTACTGACAAAATTCGCCAAAAAAGTTATTATTCTCGTGCGGGAAAACAAATTCAAAGCCAGCGCCGTTATCCAAGAAAAAGTACTATCGGAGCCAAAAATTGAAGTGCGATGGAATACAGAAGTAAAGGAGTTCCTTGGTGCCGAATCACATCTCAACAAGCTGCATCTGGTCAACAATCAGACTGGTGAAGAAAGCGAATTAAAAATC
>QIFK01000187.1 GCA_003230615.1 Nitrosospira sp.
AGTGATGCAATCAGCTGGCAGCTGATACAAAACCTAGGCGGTGGGAGTCTTTTAGATGCCGTTCTGTATGGATTAGATGAAGGCATTTTGATTATTGTATCTATAATTATTGCTTCCGTTATTTACCTATTTTGTATTTATTGGATTAGAAAATACCCCGCTAATATATCTATTACACCAAAACCGATCTTAGCAGGATGGCGGTGGGTTTTACCTATCCTATCTGCTCCATTTTTTATTTTCTTTGCTAATGGGGGAGGGATAGATGTCAGTTACGGTCTCAACAAATTTACTAGCTATAATCTGATTACAAGTATACTTGATCAAGCTACCGATTTTGACAATGACGGTTATGGTTTCTTCTCGCTACAGATCGATCGCCAACCCTTCGATCCTAGTCGCCACCCGCTAGCTTATGATATTCCAGAGAACGGTATTGACGAAGACGGGTTTAGTGGTGATTTCATACCACACAAAATATTTTCGATCCCACCAACACTCAAAATTAGTACTCGGCACCCCCCTCATTTGATTCTAGTCATCATAGAAAGTGCGCGTGCAGATATACTTAATAAACGGATCAATGGCAAACTTGTTGCGCCTAACCTTCAAAAATTAGCGGAACAAGGGAGTGTGGTTCACGAGTCATACAGCCATACAGGCTACACTACGGAATCACTTAAAAGCATATTTACTGGCAAACTCCACCCCCCCGATGCTGGAACAACTTCTCTATTCTATGATCTCAAGGCCAAAGGCTACCGCATTGGCATTTTTTCGGGTCAACCAGAAGATTTCGGTGATATTTCGGATACGGTCGGAATGCGTAAAAACAGTGATGTTTATGTCGATGCAGAAACCCTAAAAAACGAGCGGGCATTTAGCTTTTCTGCGAAAGGATCACTACTTGTTGACGAGAGCAAACTATTGCGTGAATTTGAACATAAGATTGCTGGAAACGCCTCTACATGGGAGCGTCCAACTTTTCTTTATTTTAATTTCCAGTCTCCTCATTTCCCCTATCATCACCCTGGAATGGAAAATTTGACCGAACCGAATCCGATACCGCGTAACAAGATCAATAAAGAAAACCAAGCGTGGGTTGCGCGAACTTATTGGAATGCGGTGGCTTATTCTGATAAGCAGCTTGGCAAACTTGTGGCGCGTCTGAAAGAACTTGGCATATGGGAAAACACTGTATTTGCTGTAACTGGAGATCATGGTGAAGATCTATTTGAAGATGGGTATCTAGGCCATGGTCATATAATAAATAGTCGCCAGTTTCAAACATTCCTTGTTATCAACAAACAAGGGTATTCAAATCTTGGTCCAATTGGACTCCGAGATTATCTTGGCATCTTATATCATGCTATGGGTAGTCCACAGACACCTGAAGTTGCCCGACCAATTTTTCAACATGTGGGCCCACTCGAGACTCCTGCTGTCATTGGAATGGTAGATAAAGGAAGCGTATTCACGACCCTTAAGCTTGATACACGAGAGGTTTGGTTCAGTGATCTTAACAAGCGTATGCAGTATGATAGTTTACCAGAACCTCTACTCATGCGTGCTGATAGTCTAGTGTATGCTTGGGAAACTGAACGCTGGTTAATGCGTCCACAACATAAATAGACTAATATGCTGATGATGATCAAACGAGAGGATCGGCCTTGTATGGTACTCAGAAAGCCGGAAGGGTGGGGGGTACGCCTAGTATCGGGCTTGCCTACCCCCCGTATTAGAGGTACTCCGTAAACCTATCTCGACGCTATTTGTAAAAAAGCCTTTTCTATTTTGGCGCGAAAAAAATCCAGAAAGAAAATCTGAGGTGAGACTTAGTGATACATGCTGAGATAGGCAGTTGGTGCCCAGAAGAGGACTCGAACCTCCACAGTGTTGCCACCGCTAGGACCTGAACCTAGTGCGTCTACCAATTCCGCCATCTGGGCAATTAGCATCCAAAATCATGGTGCTCAGCAGTGCCGCAATTCTATAGGAAACCATTGTTTTGTCAAATAAGAAAAGACATAAGCTACGTAATCTTGACCCACATTTTAAGCGAGAAAAAGAACGTTACGGACATCCGTTACCAAGCAGAGAACTCATACTGCAAATATTAAAAGAACAAGGTATTCCTATTACTGAGCAAGCGTTGCAAATTCTGCTCGAAGTTACAGAAGAAGAAAACGAAATTTTTAGCCGCCGACTTTCTGCCATGATGCGAGATGGTCAAATCATGCGTAACCGCAAAGGTGACATCTATGTGGTAGAAAAACTGGATCTTATTAAGGGCAAGATACAAGGCCATGCTGATGGTTTTGGCTTCCTGATTCCTGACGATGGTAGCTCCGATTTGTTCCTGAGCCCCAAGGAGATGCACAAGGTGTTGCACGGAGACAGCGTGGTGGTGCGTGAAATTGGCATAGATCGGCGAGGGCGCAAAGAAGGAGCCATTGTGGAGGTACTGGAGCGCGCCATATCTCTGTTGGTTGGGCGATTACACGTTGATTATGGCATCCTGTTTGTAGAGGCTGAGAACAAACGAATTAGTCAGGATATTTTAGTGCCGAAAGAAGAATCTATGGACGCTAGGGCTGGTCAAGTGGTGACGGTAGAGATTCTCCAACAGCCTGGGAAGAATGCGCAGCCCATAGGCCGTATCGTTGAAATTCTTGGAGATTATACTGCTCCAGGCATGGAGATCGAAATCGCACTTCGCAAGCATGACTTGCCATATAAGTTTCCACGCGAAGTTGAAATACTTTCCGCCAAATTTCCTGACAAAGTGCTGAAAAAAGATCTGGCCGGGAGGGAGAATATTTGCCATTTGCCACTGGTGACCATAGACGGTGAAACTGCGCGTGATTTTGACGATGCTGTGTATTGCGAGCGCGATGGGAAGGGGTATAAGTTATATGTCGCCATTGCTGATGTCAGTCACTATGTGCGCTCCAACGATGCGCTCGATATGGAGGCACTTAATCGTGGCAACTCTGTATATTTTCCACGACGCGTGATTCCGATGTTACCAGAAGTACTCTCTAATGGTTTGTGCTCGCTTAACCCACAAGTGGAGCGTTTGTGTATGGTATGCGAGATGAATATCAACGCCGATGGAGATTTTAATAATTATCGCTTTTATCCGGCAGTAATGTGCTCCCACGTACGTTATACCTATGCCCAGGTTGAAGCGATGCTGAGCGATCCTAAGGGTAAAGATGCTAGGCAGCATGCAAAAATAATGCCGCACATCCAGTTGCTCTATAAGTTATTCAAGGTGTTACTGAAAGCACGGAAGAGGCGTGGCGCAATTGATTTTGAAACCATAGAAACGCAAATGATTTTTAACGACCTAGGTAAGATTGAACAGATCCTACCAGTGAAACGTAATGATGCTCATCGCCTGATCGAGGAATGCATGCTGGTGGCGAACGTGTGTGCTTCAGATTTTCTGCAGAAACATAAACAACCCACGGTCTATCGTATTCATGAGGGCCCCACACCGGAAAAACTTGATGCCTTACGTGACTTCCTTAAAGAGTTTGGTCTGCAGCTAGGTGGTAGGGATAAGCCTTGTGCTCAGGATTATGCGAAGACACTAGTAAAGATTAAAGATAGACCCGACGCACAATTGCTACAAACCGTAATGCTGCGATCACTGCGCCAGGCTGTATACAGCCCAGATAACACTGGACATTTCGGGTTGGCATACGAGTCCTATACTCATTTTACTTCACCTATCCGGCGTTACCCTGACCTGCTGGTGCACCGCGCAATCAAGGCAGTGCTTAACGGAACAATATACTCTCCCGGTAACTGGTATGAACTGGGTAAGCATTGTTCCCAGACAGAGCGCCGAGCTGACGAAGCCGGTCGTGATGTGGAATCTTGGCTCAAGTGTTTCTACATGCAGGACAGAATCGGTGAATGTTTTTGGGGTGTTATCAGTGGCGTCACCAGTTTTGGTTTGTTTATAGCGCTGGATGGTATTTATGTGGAGGGTCTGGTGCATATTTCCGAACTACCAAGGGACTATTTTCATTTTGATTCTGTCAAACATACGTTGATTGGTGAACGTAGTGGTAGACATTATCGTCTTGGTGATCGGATGAGGGTTAAAATCGTGCGTGTTGACCTAGAAACTAGCAAAATTGATTTTGTGCCGGCTGGCGAGAGCGAATAGAGTTCTGAAGTTTTTTACAAACTTTTGCCGTATTCTTTATTAAATTAGAAAATTGATTGTGCTTTACTGATTTGTTCTAGAATTTTTATCTATTAATGTCTAACACTCGCCTAATTTTTGGTTTTCATGCTGTCACCAGTCGTCTACGGCAGAATCCAGGCAGTATCAGAGAAGTTTTTCTCGATTTCACACGCCGTGACCAGCGTGTTCGTGACTTGACAAAATTCGCAGAAACTCAAAGTGTTCGCTTGATTTTATGCAATGAGGCTAGGCTTGCCGCCATGTCTGGTAGTACTCGTCATCAGGGCGTGGCAGCGAATATAGATACGAACCATCGTCATATCGACCTTGAAGACGTACTTGAAACCCTGACTGAGCCAGCATTATTTCTGGTTCTGGACGGTGTCCAGGATCCGCATAATTTAGGGGCATGTTTGCGAGTAGCGGATGCTTTTGGTGTTCATGCTATGATTGCGCCAAAAAACCGTGCGGTGGGACTTACAGCTACAGTACACAAAGTAGCGTGTGGCGCCGCTGACGTCGTACCATATATTTCAGTCACTAACCTGGCTCGCACTTTGCGGGAAATGAAACATCACGGTGTATGGATAATTGGCACTACTGCTAAGGGAAATAGCGAACTTCAATTTGCTAAAATCGATGGTCCTGTTGCATGGGTGCTGGGTGCCGAAGGGGGAGGCATGCGGCGACTTACTCGCGAGACATGTGACCAACTGATTTCTATTCCCATGCTGGGTAGTGTTGAAAGCCTTAATGTTTCGGTTAGCGCGGGCATATGTCTATTCGAGACTTACCGGCAGAGAAAGGATAGAAAACTATAGAATCTTGGAAGAATACAAGTTAAAAGTAATTAGAGTACCAAGTAATTTGGACGTTAGCTTGTTGATAGTCTTACAACATTACGGTTTAAATGTTTTTTCTGATTGATATTGTTTCGTTAATTCGTTAAAATTCCGTCCTCCTTAATCCTTATCTTACCGTATACGCATTGCGGGAGGTTTTACCCAGAAGGGGGCAACATGCGCCATTACGAGATCGTTTTTATTGTACATCCTGATCAGAGCGAGCAAGTGCCCGCAATGATAGAACGTTACCATGGCATGGTGACCGCAAAGAACGGGAAAGTTCATCGCCAGGAAGACTGGGGGCGTCGCCAACTCGCATATTTAATTCATAAAGTTCATAAAGCGCACTACTTGTTAATGAATATTGAGTGCGACCAGGAAACTCTGGATGAGCTAGACCATGCTTTTAAGTTCAATGACGCGATTCTTCGTTATCTTACTGTTAGGATGGACGGCCCTGTGGTTGCACCCTCGCCAATGATGAGGGATGAAAAAATACCTCCTATCTCTCGAAGGGAAGAAGCAGTAGAAATTAACGTCGGAACTTAGAGTGGGCAAATTATTAAGCTGAATAGTTATCACCTAGCAAAGAAATTTTAATGGGACTGCAGCTACATGTTGTATGTATGTTAGTAATGTATATGATATTTAATCAAGAAATGGGAAAAATATGGCTCGTTTTATAGGTAGACGCAAAGATAGCAAGGACAAAGATAAGGACAAGAATGCCAATCGTCCATTGTTCAAGCGTAGAAAATTCTGTCGTTTTACAGCAGAAGGTATCAAGATGGTTGATTACAAAGACGTCGAGATATTGAAAGATTTCATTAATGAAAATGGCAAGATCATTCCTGCTCGTATTACTGGCACAAAATCACATTTTCAGCGTCAATTAGGTACTGCTGTTGAGCGAGCACGATTTCTTGCACTTTTACCTTACACCGATTTACACTGAGGAGTGACAGCATGCAAGTTATTTTGATGGAAAAGGTTGTTAGCCTCGGTCAGCTTGGTGATGTAGTTAATGTAAAAAATGGTTATGCACGAAATTTTCTGATTCCTCAGGGTAAAGCAAAACGGGCAACAAATACTGCTATTGCAGAGTTCGAAGTCAAGCGAGCCGAATTGGAAAAAACTCAAGCGGAAACCTTGGCTGCTGCCCAGGCTTACGCGGCTAAATTTGATAGTTTGATGGTGCAAATCACCCAAAAAGCAGGGGTTGACGGCAAGCTATTTGGATCAGTTACTAATGTCGATATTGTGGATGCTCTTAAAATCCAGGGTTTTGAGATAGAAAGAGCCATGGTTCGTATGCCTCAGGGATCCTTAAAGCAGGTAGGAGACCATCCGTTGACTATCGTTTTACACAGTGACGTATTAGTACACATCACTGTATCAGTGTTGGGTGAGGCTGCTATCTGAGCATATATTTTCTATTAGATAAATAAAAAGGGCTGGAGACAGCCCTTTTTATTTATCCTTGCAGTAGCTAGTGGTAGAATTACTTGTCTCTCGACTTGTTAATCTATTCTAATTTTATGGCCCAGATACTAACTACTGTAGTGAATGATCAACCAACTGGGACCTATAAGACCCCGCCGCATTCTGTTGAAGCTGAACAGTCGGTATTAGGTGGACTCATGTTAGACAATCATGCCTGGGATAAAGTAGCTGATGTTATTAATGAGGAAGATTTTTATCGGCTGGATCATCGTCTAATTTACCGCCACATATGCAAGCTGGTAGAACACAGCAAACCAGCAGATGTGGTGACTGTTGCTGAGTCACTTGAAACTTCCGCTGAACTGCAAAATGCTGGGGGGCTAACCTATGTTGGTATGATGGTACAGAACACACCATCGGCAGCTAATATTCGTCGTTACGCAGAGATTGTGCGTGAGCGATCGGTGATGCGTAGCCTTGCCCAGGTTGGAGTAGAGATCTCTGATTCAACATATAATCCTGCCGGACGTTCCGCTGCTAATTTATTGGATGAGGCTGAGACGAAGGTATTTGAAATTGCTGAGGCAGGCGCACGTGGGAAAAAGGGTTTTAGCGACATTCAGCCACTCCTTAAGGAAGTAGTTGAGCGTATAGAAGTACTCTACAATCAAGAGAATCCCAGTGATGTTACGGGTATCGCTACCGGATTTCGTGATCTTGATCAGAAGACATCTGGCTTTCAACCAGGAGATCTAATCATTGTTGCTGGCAGACCATCCATGGGTAAGACAGCTTTTTCACTCAATGTTGCTGAGCATGTAGCACTTGAGCTGAAGAAACCAGTGGCAGTGTTTAGCATGGAAATGGGGGGTGCACAGTTAGCGATGCGGATGTTGGGTTCGGTGGGTAGGCTGGACCAGCACAAGGTACGTACCGGACGTTTGCTGGATGAAGATTGGTCTAAACTTACCCACGCGCTTGGTAAACTAAACGACGCTCCATTATTTATTGATGAAAGCGCAGCATTAAATGCTTTGGAATTAAGAGCACGGGCACGCCGACTACATCGCCAACATAATGACCTTGGATTAATTGTAGTGGATTATTTACAATTGATGTCTGCCACTAGCCAAGGTGAGAATCGAGCTACTGAAATCTCTGAGATTTCACGTTCTCTAAAAGCACTGGCAAAAGAGCTACAGGTTCCAGTAGTAGCGTTATCACAGTTGAACCGTAGTTTAGAGCAACGCCCGAATCCACACAAACGTCCGGTGATGTCAGATTTACGTGAATCCGGTGCCATTGAACAAGATGCGGATTTGATCCTATTCATCTATCGTGATGAAGTTTACAACCCTGAAACACAAGATAAGGGGGTTGCCGAGATTATTATTGGTAAGCAGCGTAATGGCCCTATAGGTAAAATTGATCTTACCTTCCTAGGTCAATATACAAGGTTTGAAAGTTATGCATCATCAACGCAATATTAAGGGAAACGGAAACTTACAATACTTCCGTAGCATAATCTGCTAGTCTGGATCGTTCTCCACGCTGGAGTGTCACATGTCCACTATGATTCCATTCTTTAAAACGATCTACTACATAGACTAGGCCTGAACTGCCCTCGGTTAAATAAGGTGTATCTATTTGTGCGATATTTCCCAAGCACACTACTTTTGTAGCAGGGCCAGCACGCGTGATGAGTGTTTTCATTTGTTTTGGCGTGAGGTTTTGTGCTTCATCGATAATCAAGAATTTGTTAATAAAAGTGCGTCCACGCATAAAATTTAGAGATTTTATTTTAATGCGTGCGCGAATCAGGTCACGGGTGGCAGCACGTCCCCAATCGCCAATTTCACTGTCGGTTTTGCATAGAACATCCAGATTATCTTCCAGCGCTCCCATCCATGGGGTCATTTTTTCTTCTTCAGTACCAGGTAAAAAACCAATATCCTCGCCTACTGGTACGGTAACGCGAGTCATGATAATTTCTGAATACACCTTGTTTTCTAGTGTCTGCATAAGAGCAGCAGCTAGAGTTAGTAGTGTTTTACCAGTACCTGCCTGTCCAAGTAGTGTTACAAAATCTACCTCTGGATTCATAAGGAGATTTAGCGCAAAATTTTGCTCACGGTTACGTGCGACAATCCCCCACACATTGTTTTTCAGGTGAGTGAATTCCTTAAGAGTTTGCAAAATTGCTGTTTTACTGCTGTGTTCCTTGACCTGGGCGTAAAATGGTTTTTCGTGCTCTAGATACACAAACTGATTGACTAGAAAATTGGCACATAACGGACCGCGTATCCGGTAAAAAGTATGGCCAGATTGTTGCCATGATTCCATTTCTTTACTATGCTTGTCCCAGAAATCAGTCGATAGTTCTAAGATTCCAGAAAAAAGTAGATCAGTATCTTCTAGAACTTTGTCGCTATAATAGTCCTCTGCTGCTAGTCCAAGAGCGTGTGCCTTAATGCGTATATTAATGTCTTTAGAAACTAGCGTTACTTTGCGTTTTTGGTGAGTTTCATGCAGGAACTTTACCACCCCAATAATCTGGTTATCCGCTTTTCCACTCGCCAATTGTATAGGTAAGTCCGAACTAACTGCTTGAGTTTGTAAAAATAATCGTCCGGTCGCATCGTTGTTGCCATGTAATTTTAGTGAAATACCATGGTCAATATCAGTAACTGCACTGCCTATAATCATGTCTAGGAAACGACTAGTTTGACGTGCATTTCGCGCTACTTCTGACATACCTTTTTTATTGTCATCTAGTTCTTCCAACGTCACCATTGGTATATAAATGTCGTGTTCTTCAAAATGAAATAGGCTAGTGGGGTCGTGCATTAACACATTGCTGTCAAGTACGAACAGCTTTGGGTTGGTACGTAAACGGGTTATTACTGTAGAAGGAGAAACCGGTTTCTTAGAGCTCATTAAATTTTTCCCCGAATTGCGTCGGCCCAGCAACTGGGTGTTTCAAACAAACGGACTTGTTCTAGCCTGAGGCGGTTGCCGTAGTTATC
>QIFK01000183.1 GCA_003230615.1 Nitrosospira sp.
TTTAATACAAAAAAGAAAAAATATCATTATTATTTCAAAATGGTCTCAAATTTGAATGAAGAACAATATGGTGAGTTTTTACTTGATGTTCCAGAACGTGGGCTCTGGTCTGAGAAAGGTTAGGAGAATATGGCACATACTCTAGATATTAGTTTTGGTCCTGAATCAGAATTTATGACTTCTGGTGCTGTATCTTTTATAGCAGCAAATCCTTTAGATGATACTAGATTTTTTGTTGCGTATTCAGAAACTAGCGCTTCGGCAATTGGTAAAGTAAGTGTTGGTAGTGTTTCTGGTTCAACTGTTAGTTTTGGTTCTGGCAATGTTTTTAACAACACAGGAAGTCAACAGATTGCTGCTGATATACTAGAAAATAACAAGATTTTTGTTGCTTATTCTGACTGGGGAGATGGAAGCCGTCACGGTAAAGTTAAAATAGGAACTGCGTCTGTATCTGGAACAGATATTGTTTTTGGTGCTGAGTATAAATTTTGGGCTGCCGAAGTTAACGAAGTGGCGGCTATAAGTTTGTCTGCTACAAAATTTGTTGTTGCATTTAGAGATGAAGCAACCCTGAATCATGGAGTGGCAAAAATCGGTACCGTTTCGGGAACCACAGTTACATTTGGTGCAGCATTTGAATTTTTAAGCGAAAATGGCGCTAGCGACATAGCAGTTACTAGGTTAGACGACGATAAATTTGTAGTAGCATACAGAAATGAATTTGATCTCAACAAGGGATACTCATCAATAGGTTCTGTTTCTGGAAATAATATTACGTTTGACACACCAGTAATATTTTATAATTTTGCTACCAATGATATAGCAATGGAATCTTTTGATTCCAATAAGTTTGTGTTATGTCACAATGGATTGGTATCACCCGCTGTTATAGGTACTGTTTCTGGAACAAACATAACTTTTGGAAATAGTGCTGAAATGGCTCTTCCTAACGGATGGAACTTACCTTCAGTTGGCATACTTGATCAAGATCATTTTGTTACAGCATTTAGAGATAGAGACAATAACGTCGGGTCAGCACAGATTGGTAACGTAGATGGAACAACCATTACTACTGGTGCAAAGGGTTTATTTAACGCTCCACCAAATGGGACATCCGCCACAAAAGTTTTTGTTGTAGATAATTCTAAGTTTGTGGTTTTGTATAGAGACGATGCGGACTCAGGTCACGGTACCGCAAAAGTTGGAACAGTACCTATATCTTTCAGTTCAACCGACCTTTTTCTTAGTAGTCTAGATTCTTTAGGCTCCTCTTCTGGTACTCCAGAATCTCCCAACTTGGACATGGTTATGTTTGGCAGCGTTTCTGGTGTTCCAACACCATTAATACGAATTATCAACCGCCTAACAAAAACACATGATTATGATCCACAGTTGATAAATAAGTTTATTAATCCTCCAAACATTGTGAATATACAACTTTGGGACGTTACAGATGGGAATAATACATTAGCTACAATAGCAAATAGTGGATGCTACAATATTGGTAACACAAATAGATGGGCGTGGTCTACGGAACATTTGCTTTTTTTATACGATAGGAATAAATACCATTATTATTTCAAAATGATTTCAGATTTAGACGAAGAAACATTTGGTGAATTTTTGATTGATGTCCCAGAACGTGGGCTTTGGTCTTATCCAAATTAGGAGGCAAAAATGTCTTGGAATATTGACTTGGTTTTGATGGTGAGGGTTCTAGTGAGCGACCTTGTTGTTCCACAAACCTACACCGATGAGTATATACAGCGAGTACTGATAACTGCTGGTATTCAGGTAGACGCTGAGTTCCCATTCAACCATACATATGTGTACGACATCAGTGCTCTTACTATTGTTCCTGACCCCGTGGTTAGTGTCGATTCGCCATTTATGGCGCTTATACCACTGAAGGCTGCATGTATTCTAACACAAGGTGAATTTAAGCAGGCGTTGGGACAAGGAATTAAGGTGCGAGACGGAGACAGTGCGATTGATACCAGTGTCAGCTTTAGGGGCTATCGTGACATATTAGAGTTGGGTCCATGTGCTGCTTATGAGAAGCTAAAATGGTCCTTGTTGGCATCTGGTGAAGCTGCCGGTGGTGGTGTTGGCAAAGCTGTTCTTGGTCCACATCGTAAGCCGGGTGGTAGTGCGTTGTCAACAATATCATGGTATTATGATCAATTTACAACTAGTAAAATTGGTCGCAGAGATCGCTCTTAAATGGAGGTAACGTAAATGCCATCTGGTATACACGAGACACCACTTGATTGGCTACTCAGGACACCAGACCACTATCCGCAGATTATTGGGACATTTGATACACTAGCGAACACTGTTACAATTCAGGTGTGGGATATAACAGATGGCAAAAATGTATTAATGTCAGTGGCGAACAGTGGTTGTTACGCAATAGGAGATACTGGTAGGTGGGGTTGGTCTACAAACAATCTACCAACTACGATTTCAAAAACTACTCATTATGCATATACAATGTATTCAAACTTGGACGAAAGATTTAGTGGACAATTTGTTTTAGATGTTCCAGAAGGGTCGAAATGGTTTCACCCAAGAAATAGAAACGATTTTATAAACAGTATATAGTATTAGATACACGATAAAAGATAATGTAGTTGCTGACGGTTGAGGGTTTATCTATGAGTAGCGGAACTACATGGGATGCGAATGGATTTCACACGGGCGGACTAGAAGGGTGCGCCTCGACAGCCGGGGTACTTGTCGTTACCACACCCGTGCCGTGGACATCAAAACAGACGTACCGTGCAAAGATCGACAACACTTTTGGCAACAATCTAACTAGTCAGTCCAAGGCTGTGGGCGCTGACTGGGTGACATTCGTATTCTATATGAGATTTGAGGCGCAAACCAACAACGCCTCTTTCTTTTCCGCCTATGACGGGACGAACTCCCACCTGTCTCTCAAGAGGAAGTCAGACAATGCTATAGAACTCTACAATGCGAACGGGACGCTGATAGCCACATCAGCCGCAGGTCTATTGGCTGACGATACTGACTATATCTTCTCGGTGAAATTCAAGAAGAATAACTCTGCTGACATTCAGGTAGAGGTTGGTGAGGCGGGGTCAGCGCGGGATTTGATTTTTGATCTTACCGGGCAAGACCTTGATACAGGTGGTGCGAACGTAGCAGCTAGATTCTTGAACGGATCGACCGTTGCGGTTGCGACAGATTTTTTTGTAACTACATACCTTTGTAGGACAGACCCCGGTGCCAACATCGATACTAACATCACTACCGAACCTGATGGTTTAACTATATTCGGGGAGTACGAGTCTATCAACCAAGGTATTTTTATGAATTTCGGAGACTCGCTCTCGTCAGGGTCTCTGGCAAAAATGTTCGACGTACCTGTGACCTCGTTGTTGGGAACCTACACTACGACTGGCGTTGATAAATCCGGTGGTGTTACGATGGACCACGCCACACTCGGCGGACCCAACGGCGATTCTAGGATCGATGGAACGATCGTGGGATCAATTTACCTGTGGGTCTTTAGGACCGGAGGTAGCACCAACTCGAAATTCAGGGGAAAACACGGCTGGCAGAGTGTGGGTTCAGAAGGAACCGATAATACGACGACTACGACGCCTTCTATCAGGACTGACAACTCCTGGGATACACTCATAGTATTAGAAAGCGAGATAGACCTACCCGCCGATCCCGAAACAAAGCTGCTACAGATGGGTTTCATGTCCGATCAGGGATTTTCTAACGGCGACGTGGACGTGAAGCTGATGGCGGTCGGTTTGATCCATTCGGAACCGAAGCAGGCGATAGTATCATCTGGTTCTTTTAATTTAATAATATCAAGAGGGGGTGTTACACAAACTTCTGGTAATCTATTTATACACGGCGATACACCATATACTGGAGATAAACTCTACCTTCTTGGTTGGGGTGAAAATAATCTTGGCCAAGTAGACATTCCGTCCCCTACGGATCAGTTTAGCGCTGCCGATGGTGGGTATAGATTCACTGTCGGTCTAAAAACAGATCGTTCACTTGCTGCATGGGGTAATGACGATTTCGGTCAACTAAGCATACCTAGCCAAACATGGGCTGACTATATAGAGGTTGCCTGTGGGACAGATCACGGACTAGCTATCAAGGCAAATGGCTCTATTATTGCTTGGGGTCGTAATTCTGATGGTCAACTTAATATTCCAAGTCCGAATGAGGACTTTATTGCTGTTGACGGTGGTCTTCTGCATACCATTGGTTTGAAATCGTCTGGAACAATCTTGGTGTGGGGTGATGACGGAGGAACAATTCCTGGTCTCAGACTTGCTCCTGCACCTAATAATGATTTTGTAGCCTTATCTGCTGGAAGAATACACAATATTGCACTAACATCATCTGGCACCATTGAAGCTTGGGGTTCAGACACTTGGGGTCAAGGAACAAATCCTTCAGGGAATTCTGATTTTACAGCAATTTCTGCTGGTGGTTTTCATAACATTGGCCTGAAGAATGATGGTTCTGTCTTCTGTTGGGGTTCTAATTCCGAAGGTCAGTGCGATGTCCCATCTCCGAACTCAGGATTTATTGCCATTCAGGCTGGACGGTTATTCAGCTTAGGATTAAAAGCAAATGGTACTGTTATAGGATGGGGTCGCAACGATGAAACACAACTAGATGTTCCGCTACCAAATACTTATTTTGATTCGATAGCTGTTGGTAATAGTTCTAGTCATAGTCTTGGTTTCGCATCAGTTGTACTCCACACGGCTTCTGTGAATATGTTCATTGGTGGAATGGATGAAAACATTAGCTCTACACCACCAGCTTTGTTTATAAATGGACATGAGCCACTAATATCGTCATTAGATATATTTATTGAAGGTAATGAGCTAGCTTCTACGTCTGGTGACTTAATAATTCTAGGAAATCAAGAAGTCTCAAATGCTACAGACTTATACATTAATGGATTTGATACAACCTTTGATTCAAAATCCCTCTTCATACAAGGAAAAATAACAACATCTGATTCTTTGAACCTAGTAATGCCAACAAAAGATGTTATACAAACTTCTGTTGATATTTTTACAAATGGACATCAGCAATCGAGTAAGTCTGCGAATCTCTTTATACGAGCAAACGATCTTGTAACCAATTCAATAGATACATTAATATTGGGCAAAGATCAAATACAAGTTTCTGGTGATCTTTTCATTATGGGTGTTGTTGATATTTCTGGCAATATCGACAATTTAATTAATGGGAAAGACACTAAATCAAATACTGCTGATTTGTTTTTAAGAGGTATAGACAACACAAGTCTGTCAGAAGATTTATTCATTCAAGGATTGGATAATACAACACTATCAACTAACTTGTTCATTGGTGGGATTGACGAATCAAGTGGTGTTGTATCACCATCCTTATTCATCGATGGACATAGCAATATCTTAGTATCAGCAGACTTATTCACACAAGGAATAGACCAAAGTACAAATACATCAGACTTGTTCATACAAGGCTTTTCGATGTCTAATCAAAATGACACACTTACACTGTTTATCGATGGTCTGAATATAATTTCTGATAATACTGATTTATTCATTGATGGACACAATCTATCAACATCATCATCAGATATGTTTGTTGAAGGCAATGAGTTCGTTTCTATATCTGGCAATTTGATCATTGCTGGAATTCAAGAAGTCTCTAACACCACAGACTTATACGTAGATGGATTAGATACAACTTCTGGTTCAAAAGACCTTTTTATACAAGGAATAACAACAACATCTGGTTTTTCACACTTAATAATATCAACAAAAGATACAATACAAACTTCTGCTGATCTTTTCATAACTGGAGCCACTTTAATTGTTAGTCAATTCGATCTGCTTACTGAAGGACATCAGTTATTTTCAGATTCTTGTAATTTGATTATTGGTGCTCATGAAATATCAACAAATTCTATTGATATTTTTATAGCAGGACAGAAAAGTGTTCAGACATCAAGTGATCTTTTCATTAAGGGAAAAGATACTGAATCAAATACTGCCGATTTGTTCATACAGGGATTTTCTCAGTTTGAACAAAATAATACGTCTACATTGTTTATTGCTGGTCTAAATCTAAATTCTGACACCATAGAGTTACTAATATTGAGTAATGATAGTGTTTCTGACACGAGTGACCTATTTATATCAGGCGCATCTCCATTGATTATCGTGTCTGGTTCTAATGATTTGTTAATTCCAGGAAAAGATAATTATCAATTTTCTGGAGACTTGTACATACTTAGTAGTGATACTGTTTTTGTTTCTGGAAACATGTATATTAGTGGTCCTGTTGAATCATCTAGTCAAATAAATCTGTTCGTATCAGCAAGTGGTATCAGTGCTACTACTAGCTCTTTTGGTCTATTCATAAACGGGACATCGCCAAAGCCAACACTTGTCTGTCCTACACTTGATCCTACTGCTTCTATCCAAATAAAAGACTCACTAATCACTATTTATCAGTCACGCATTGATGCGCTTATCAATCAACTTGGGAAAAATGTTCAACTTGAATTTACTCCAATCCGCGTACCATGCCCAAACTGTGAATATGATACGGTTAGAAAACGATCAACTGGTATATATAGGCCCGGTGGACCACGGCCATTCGCTCGGGGTAGGAAATGTCCATGGTGTAAAGGGAGAGGTTTTGAAGAGACCACTCCTACCAAGTGTATCAAATGTTTGATTAAATGGAATCCAAAAGATGTAGAAAATTTTGGTATTTCAATAGTGGGCAAGAAAGGTATAGTAAGATTCAAGACCTTCTTAACAGAGGCAGATGATTTGATACGAGCCAAAACTGCCGTCACAAACAGAGATATTGAAGATCAATTGAAGCTTAGGGTTATACTTATCAAGGGACCGATTCCCGTAGGATTGAGAGAGCGTAGATATTGTATTAGTTTTTGGGAATTGATGTAGTATTCATTAGGAGGAAGACATAAGATGATATATACAGACTCTTTTAATCTATTCATCAATGGGATAGAGCTAAAACCTTCTACGTCTTGCCCTCAGCTTGACCCAACTGCTTCTATCCAGGTTAAGGATAATTTGATAAGAATTTACCAATCACGCATTGATGCACTAATAAATCAACTTGGTACGAATGTTCATCTTGAATTTAACCCGATCAAAACTCCGTGTCCGAACTGTACTTTTGACAATATTCGTAAGAGATCAACTGGTATATACATCCCAGGAGGTCCAAGGCCTTTTAGTAGAGGAAGGCAGTGTCCATGGTGCAAAGGGAGGGGTTTCGAAGAAACCCCGGTTCAAAAGTGTATAAAATGTTTGGCTAAGTGGAATCCACAAGATGCTGCCGATTTTGGCATCTCCGTATCTAAAAGAAAGGGCGTAGTTAGACTAAAAACCTTCTTGACAGAGGCGGACGACCTAATTAGAGCTAACACAGTTATTGCCGAAGCCGATATTGTTAGCCAATTAAAGCTTAGGGTGAAATTGATTAAAGGTCCAATACCAGTTGGTTTACGAGAAGATCGGTATTGTATAAGTTTTTGGGAGTTGTTATAATGGCTAGGATAACATTCAGAGTACAACCAACTGTTAAAACGATGGCTCAGCTTGTCAAGGGTGTTGAAAGGGCAGGGTCTAGGACGTGGATGGGCAGAGTAGCTGCTAAGGCCAGTTTTATTAGTAAAGGAATAGGCAATATGCTTGTCAGTAAATTCAATAATAGTGATGTTGCCAAAGCGTTGCGTGGAAATGGAACAGAAGACCTTCCTGCACATTTTGGTTTGAGTGATAATGTCGCAAAATCTCTTGCTGACGGGATGGCAGAACTAATACGCAATTCAGTGCACATTCTCGGTGGCGGCACAGGTGGTGTGATGTCAATAAAAATTCAGGCTGTACAAAACGACTGGAATCAGTATCTTAGCCTTCCCGGTGCTCAATATATATCTCAACCATCTAACGTAACTATTCCTGTAGTTAGATGGCTGCTGGTTGACCCCAGCATAGACATCGGTCAAGCTGCTTATGATATTGTTTTCAAAGGAGATGACGAGAAGTTTGATGTGCGTATCAATAAGGTATCACGTAGTGGTCGGGCTATTATGGTTGCGTTGTCATCACTAGGGGGTAGTGGTGGCTATGTTCTACCGAGCATTGTCTCCGGACAGGGTGGTCAGAATTTTATTGAATACACATTGAGACAAAAGGGTGTGGCAATTGAAGCTGCTGCAATATTAATGAAGAAGGTGAGATAATGGGTGTAAATTTCAAAGGAATCAACGTGGGAGGTTTTGGCGGCTTTGAATTAACAGATCAACTCCAGTATAATCTGAAGTGGTTCCTAGACTGGGGTCTTCTTAACCGTGGTGCATATAGTATTTATGAATACGACTCGGCAAGCTGGTATGACAGTGACGAATCACAACTACATGTTGTACCAGATGAGCGATACGAGCAGGGTCGTGTCTGGGAAGGTGCAGGACGTGAATGGGTTTGGGAGAGTGGTGTATCACTTGGTAGCGGTGCTGTTGATCCATTCCGTGTATCTGGTGTGTATATTGATGGAGATTTCTACCCAAAAACACAGACGGGTATAAATAGACATCACATAGACTACCTTAATGGCAGGATCATATTTGATGAGCCAAAGAACGCAGGTGACGACATCCGTGCAGAATACACTCGTCGATCAGTACACGTTGGGTTTGCAGACGAGCCAGACTTCAGACTGATGATGCTTAATGCAGTTGAGGAATTCTTGATGGACTCTTCTCCGTCTGGCACCCCAGCAAGAGAGCATCAGATTTGGCTACCTAGCGTTTTTATAGAGCTGACCAGTGGTAAACAGCGTGGTCTACAATTGGGTGGTGGGCAGATAAAAACAAGGTACGTGACTTTTCACATATTCGCAGACAATCCATCGGACAGGAATTTGTTGATGGACTGGATCGACTATCAGAGTCGTACAACCTTCTGGATGGCTGATCTAAACAATATTACGTTCCCATTTGACCAATATGGGGATATTGTGGATGGTGTAACAAATTGGGTGAATATGGCGTCCTCATACCCATGGAAGAGGTTGAGGGTCATAGACAGCGAGTCTGCGAAAATCAATTCGTTAAATGCTCAGTTATTTAGGGCTCGTGTCACATGGGAAATCGAGGTAGAAATGGGAAGCATATAACATTTTGGTGTATAAAAGAGTAGTTGGATAGTTTCTTTGTGAAAGGGGAGTGACCTGTGGCAAGTGATAGAAATAATAGAATTTTCTACGCAATTCAGGCTCTAGGGTTTGCTGAGCATAACGTTACCGGTTCTGGTGTCGGCGGCTTATTTGATCCGTCTGGATTCGTAACTGCACACGGTGTGCAGAGTGTTAGCCTGAATACAACATTCAATCTTGAGCAAGTGTTTGAATTAGGCCAGTTGGAGCTTTATGAGAATATAGAAGGTATTCCAGATATCGAGTTGACGGCC
>QIFK01000221.1 GCA_003230615.1 Nitrosospira sp.
CTACCCGCTAACACGGCAGAGCTGGAATTACATGCACAGCAGCTGGAAATGATAGATCGTGAAAGTAAGGGTATGTGTTTGTGGAAACGTACTGAATCCAGTATGGCGGAATAAGTAAAGCTAGTAATTTGTCCCACGTATTCTGGAATATGATATCAGGGGTATCAAATGAGAACATCCGTTCACATCATATTGATGATATCCCTTACTACACTTCCATCAATCTGATGTCCATATAGAATCTTCTTAAACTTCTCAGAATGCAAAAAAGTTTAATGCTGATAGCCTAGCTTTCTTTAAGCATTTTTATTCAGCTAAATGGTAGGCGGTACTGGGATCGAACCAGTGACTTCCACCGTGTGAAGGTGGCACTCTACCGCTGAGTTAACCGCCTAAAAAAAGAACAATTAGAGCATAAATTCTTTGATCTGGTCAACACACAAACGAAGTAATGAGGAAGAAAAGTATTCCACAGTAGAATCAAGTAAAATAGAAAACTTCTTAACCAGCAGCAATCAGTACTCAATATGATCCGCACCCGTTTTGCTCCCAGTCCCACTGGTTATCTCCACATCGGTGGTGCACGTACAGCACTATTTTCCTGGGCTTATGCCCGTAAGCATGGTGGCAAATTTATTCTGCGGATTGAGGATACGGATCTTGAGCGCTCTACCATGCTATCAACGCAAGCAATCCTTGATAGTATGGCCTGGCTGGGACTCGATTACGACGAGGGACCATTTTACCAGATGCAGCAACTAGCACGATACCATGAGGCTGCAGAACTATTGGTACGTTTAGGAAAAGCATATTACTGCTATGCCAGCAAAGATGAATTAGATACGATGCGCGAACAGCAACGTGCTGCCGGACTGAAACCGAAATATGATGGTCGCTGGCGTGATTCTAATCAGACTCCTCCTGCTGGAGTTAAACCGGTGATACGCCTGAAGAATCCTTACAGTGGCGATGTAGCCTTCAATGATTTAGTCAAGGGCCCAATTATCATAGCTAATAGCGAGCTTGATGATCTGGTGTTATTACGAGCTGACGGTGTACCAACTTATAACTTTGGTGTGGTGATAGACGACCTCGACATGAACATCAGTCACGTAATTCGTGGCGATGATCATGTCAACAATACACCACGTCAAATCAATATTCTTAAAGCGCTTGGCGAACCACTTCCACAATATGCACATGTACCTATAATAATGGGAACTGACGGAGAGCGCCTTTCTAAACGCCACGGGGCGGTTTCAGTAATGCAATACCGTGATGATGGCTATTTACCAGAAGCCTTAATAAATTATCTGGCACGGCTTGGCTGGTCGCACGGCGATGAAGAAATATTTAGTCGTGAACAACTAATTAATTGGTTTGACCTAGCATCCGTTAATTGCTCACCTGCAAAATTTAATTCAGAAAAATTGCGGTGGATCAACCAACACTATCTGAAAACTACAGCTGACGACCTATTGGTAGAGTTAGTTACACCTTTGCTTGAGAAAAAAGGCTGTAATGTCACTACTGGACCAGATTTGCAAAAGGTAGTGATTATTTTAAAGGAAAGAGTTAGTACTATTACAGAACTCGCTGATAAAGCAACGCTTTTCTATCTACGTTTAAAACCTTCAAGAGAGACTGTAACACAATACTTCAGAGCCGAAGTAAAGCCGGTAATGAACGAGCTAATTGCAAAATTCTCCCAAATCTCGCTTGAGTGGGATCGTCAAATGATTCATGATGAAATTAAAAATATCGCTACTGCTCATAACATGAAGTTGCCAAAAATTGCAATGCCACTACGAGTGATGGTGACAGGCGAAACAAAGACGCCCTCGATAGATTTGGTGCTGGAATTGCTTGGTAGTACGGAAACAATCGCTCGCATGAATAGCCAAATAAGCAATTTTCCCACTTCTTGACCTTGGCTTTACATTGAAAGAGTGCCTCAGTATAATTCGCCTTCTTTTTGCGGGGGTATAGCTCAGCTGGGAGAGCGCTTGCATGGCATGCAAGAGGTCAGCGGTTCGATCCCGCTTATCTCCACCATACTATATAAAAGATAACTACAATAAGTTCTTTAGTCCCCATCGTCTAGAGGCCTAGGACATCACCCTTTCACGGTGAGTACAGGGGTTCGAATCCCCTTGGGGACGCCACTTTTTCCCCAGATTGATGCCAATGAGATAATTAATCTGGTATTTACGTGTAATTGAAAAACGAGCTAAAAACCGGTTTTTATTGGATTAACAATACCTTCCAGGGTCTGGTGTCATAACTGTCAATTAGAAAAGATAAGTGGCAGTATTATTTTATTTTTCTGATCATCCGAAATTTACTGCTGAAGTATTTGGAAGAATTAAGTTGGTCAAGTCAAAGCACCCGGATAATACACTTCTGAATAATACTAATATCCTGAACTAGGCATCACGATATTGACATGGTGAGCACATTCACCTTGCAATAGTCATGACTACCAAAACCTCCACCAAGACTCATCATCAGATGTAACCAAGTCAGGTGAAACTGGATCCTCGGGAAAGTTTTTATCCATTACACGCTCAGCGTCATCGCGCAGATCAGTCATTCCCAGATATTCGTAGGACTGTATCATAATAGTTAATGCATCCTTCGTAGCCGAGGTCTGCGGATACTCCTCTAGAACATATTGCGCACGATTAACTGCAGCAACGTAGGCCCCTCTTTTTATATAGTAGCGTGCTACATAGATCTCACCCATCGCTACGGAATTAACTAGATAATTCATACGCTTTAGAGCATCAGGTCTGTATTTACTGTCAGGATGGCGGGTAATTAATTCCTTGAAACTTTCAAATGATTCACGCGACGCCTTTGGGTCACGTTCACTCATTTTCTGATCAAGATACCTTTTCATCACATAACCCGCTATTCCTTTTTCAACATTGAAACTTGCCAACCCTTTCATATAATATACATAATCAACATTAGGGTGGTTCGGGTGTAGCCTAATAAATCGGTTGGCCGCTATGATGGCCGCAGCCTGATCATCTTCTTTATAATGGGCATAAACTACCTCAAGTTGAGCTTGCTGCGCATAACGACCATAGGGATAACGCGCTTCCAGGGCTATAAAAAATCTGATAGCAGACTTGTAATCTCCATTTTCTATGTCTGATTTGCCCTCTGAATAAAATTGTTCTACAGTCCAACCACTAGTATTTTCCCCTCTTTTATGGGTTTTTAACCAGCCAAAGGCACAACCTGACAGCTGAATCGCTAAGAATAAGGCTAAACTACGTGAAATAATAGACATAACAATTTCAATGACAGCTAAAAACGAACTATCTTATTATAGCGCAAAATTCTCGCGGTCTAGACCGACAGAAAATATTATCGAGCTGATAATCCCACAATCATGCGCTGGTTTGCGGCTTGATCAGACTCTGGCACAATTACTGCCAGACCACTCCCGTAACCGTTTACAAGCATGGATCCTAGAAAAACGGGTGACCATAGATAATCTAAACGCAAACTCAAAAAATAAAGTATGGGGTGGTGAAAAAATTAAAATAAAATCACTACTACACCCCACTGAAACTGCTCATGCTGCCGAGGCTATCAAGCTTGATATAGTGTATGAAGATCAATCAATCATAGTCATTAACAAACCTGCTGGAATGGTAGTGCATCCTGGTAACGGCAACTGGCAAGGTACCATGCTAAATGGGCTGCTTCATCATGCTGCACAATTGGATAAAATACCACGTGCAGGCATCGTGCACCGGCTAGATAAGAACACCAGCGGCCTATTAGTTATAGCAAAGACTCTTGAAGCACAAACTAGTTTAGTGCGACAACTGCAAAATCGCACCATGAAACGAGATTACTTTGCTTTAGTACTTGGCCACATTCCACTTAACGGACAGATAAATGCGCCAATAGGGCGGCATCCAATACAGCGCGTAAAAATGACAGTAACCAAGAATGGCAAGGAGGCATGCACCCACTACCTGGTAAAAGAGCGACTTTGTGGATGCACCTTACTCCAATGTAGCTTGGAAACTGGGCGCACCCATCAAATCCGTGTGCATATGCACTCTATTGGCCACCCACTAGTAGGTGATCCAATTTATAATAAAAAGCCGAGAAAAGTTGCACAAGAAATTGGCCAATTGATCATGAGTTTCCCGAGACAAGCACTACATGCGCAACGACTGGAGCTAATTCATCCAAAAACTGGTAAGCCGATAATGTGGGAAGCTGAGTTACCCGAAGATATAGGAAAACTTATGCTCAAGCTCCGTCATTATCATGACAATCACCCTACGTCCAAATAAATACAAATATGAGTGACTGGGTTACACCCGACTGGCCTGCACCATGTAATGTTCAAGCATTATTTACCACACGTCAGGGTGGTGTGAGTAGTGGCCCCTACGCAAGCCTTAACTTAGGTGATCATGTAGGCGACAACCCACTAGTCGTCAAACAAAATCGTGCAAAATTACGTAGGGTTCTACCGAGTGAGCCGCAATGGTTGAAACAGGTACACGGTTCAATACCAATCTGGGTAGACAATAATGTGATTGTGCCTGAAGGTGATGCCGCATTGAGCCGCACTTGCAATGTAGTTTGTGCAGTACTCACTGCAGACTGCTTACCGATATTTCTGTGTGATGATATCGGAACAGTGGCAGGTATTGTCCATGCCGGATGGCGTGGCATAGTTGCAGGAGTGATCGAGCGAGCAGTAACAGAAATGCGAAAAGGAGACACTCGAATTATGGCTTACCTTGGCCCTGCGATTGGCCCCAATTTTTTTGAGGTTGGAGAAAAAACACGTCATGCTTTTATTAAACAGGATGAGATATCTGCACTCGCCTTTGCACCACGCTATGAAGATAATGGCAAAAAATGGTTTGCTGATATATTTCTGTTAGCGCGACAGCGATTAGCGGCAATTGGAGTAACTGAAGTTTACAGCAACGATGAATGTACTTTTAGTAATCCGGAAAAATTTTTTTCCTATCGACGCGATGGCAACACTGGACGGATGGCAGGGTTGATTTGGCTTACCAAGTAAAACTATATTTAGTATTCTAATAGTTTTACATAAGAAGCTACTAACCTTGATAGGTTCTAAAATATTCTCAAAATCCACAACAACCTGAATCCTGCAACAACGTATAATCGCGAATTCATCCACAAATTGTTCCTATGACCACTTTTTCCTGGATTATTGCTGCTTGCCTACTAGGCGGCTCATTGAGTGTATTGTTTGCTGCCATGCTAACGCTCAACACTCGTGCCTCGTGGGTGCAAATGTTGATTTCCTATGCTATCGGAGCACTACTAGGCGCTGCATTCCTTAACACACTACCAGAAGCGCTTGAGCTGTCTAAAAACCCGGGGCAAATGACCGCCACCGTACTGTTTGGCATTCTATTATTCTTTATTTTGGAAAAATTAGTATTATGGCGCCATTGTCATATCGAGGAATGTGAAGCTCACGATCCTTTACATAGTGTCATCGCAAATACTACTACGAATAACCATGACAGTGGCCGTAGCGGCATGATGATTATGCTAGGCGACACATTTCATAATTTTGTAGACGGCATACTCATTGCCGCCGCCTTTATGGTGGACGTGCAATTGGGCATTGTCACATCTATTGCCATCATCGCCCATGAGATTCCTCAGGAAGCAGGCAATTTTCTGATTTTACTCAACTCTGGTTACACCCGACAACAGGCGTTGCTGTTTAATCTTTTGTCTAGTGTCGCAACTCTGATTGGTGGCATGATGGCTTATTTAATGCTGCAAGACATGAGTCACCTTATGCCATCACTCTTAGGGCTTGCTGCAGCTAGTATGATCTATGTAGCGATGGCGGACTTAATTCCGGATTTGCACAAACGCCCCGAAATTGGTGCCACTGTTCAACAGGTCACACTAATCATGCTGGGCATCAGTTCTATCTGGATAGCAGGGAACTTTTTTACTCATCCCATATGAATCTACCTTCTTACAATTAGTTAATTAGGCAGTCGATCCTTCAACTCTACAACTAATTAAAATGTGGTCCTAAAACTCGTCTGCATTTATTCGTTACTACCTAAATTAGTGCATAAATTCACTATGTAAAACCTGAACTGGTGTCTATTAAACAGGAATTTAGGCAGCTAAGTAGATTCTGTTTCGCGAAGTGTGCCATTGTTCAAGTATTTGAATTCCGACGCGTAAGTTCGCTATTGAGCTCAGCCAGAAATCTTATATTCACTTTTCTCTGTTTGTCGCTTTTGTACCAGGTAAAACAGGTAATAGCTCCTAACAAAATCAAAAAAACGTTAAGTGAGCTTATGCCACCAAAAAAAATATCTACTATCCCCTCAAAAAATGCAAATACACCCAAAATAATGATTAGTATCCAGAGTCGATGTCCCCATTTGGACCTCTGATGTTGGAGACACCACGCATTAAGCTTCTCTTGAAGCGAAATAAGCTCCACATCGGTTTCGGTTTTTAAATCCATCGGGAACGATGCCCTAGTCAGAAGAAAGAATATTGACCTTACGTGACAGACTCGTCCGGGTCAATGTATGTTCATCAATGTCTAATTTTCCATAAATATTAATTGCCGTCAGTATAAAATGTACAGAAACCATTAGAGCACCTTATGCTTTATGATATGAGAAGTGTTCAATAGTAAGACAAGCAGCTGGAGAAAATTTATCCAGATCAAAAACTCCTTAACCTAAAATTAATATTACAACAATTTCATTACATTCTCTGGTGGTCGGCACAATACTGCCTTGTCTCCTCGTACAACAATCGGTCGTTGAATTAGATCCGGATTTTCTACCATGATGTCAATTAATTCATCATCCGATAGGTTCCTCCCAGCAAGATTCAGACTACGCGCCAACTGTTCTTCGCTACGCAGCATATCACGCACTGATAAGCCCAATTTTTCACGCAGCTCACGCAACTGGTTGCTTGTTAAAGGCACCTCATAGTAATTAATGCTCTCAAATCCTTCCTTACTATCTTTGAGAATACTAAGTGTAGCTCTGCATTTACTGCATGTTGGTTTTTGATAAATGGTTATCTTGTCACTCATGTACACCCCCCTTAAATCACCGCTAATTATTAAGATAAACTAAACATAGTTCATACTTTTCCCGAGTATTCTGTGATATTTAACTTTACGCAACCTAAATTCCAATGATGTGTGTACAGGGTTAAACTTAATAGAATCTGATTATTTTTCTCAGGACGCTGCCAGTAATAGTCTAGTAGAGTTTGATGAGCTACAATCTATCCACTAAGATTTTCATTAAGCTTTATAAATTATTATCCTTCGTAACACTTGGCTTAGTGAACAATTACCTGTTATATGAGAAACTTCAATTCAGCTACTGCGCCTTCCTCACAGGAAACCCTATTGTGTCGCGACCAAAGCGAGATGAGCTAAGTTCTACATCAGCACGCATCCATGCCTTCTTGAAACGTGCCTCAATAAGCTCCGATTGTGCAACTTTCTCTTGTGCGTACAACGCCTGTAACAAACCTTGGAGTGCCCATCCATTGTTTCGATGATGTCTTAGATCTTCCCAATAAACTGCCTCTGCCTCTGACGCATGCCCCGCCTCAAGGAGAATAGCTCCCAACGTCAGACGTGGTGGGTGGTGCCATGCGGATAGCTTTGTGTTGAGTAAAGTATCCTCAAGACGAACTGCGCGTTCAAGATGCGCAATTGCAGAATCAAATTTTTCCTGGGCTGCATCGATCTCTCCTGCTAATACCTCAGGTCCGATTTTCAATACTATACGTAGGGGATCTTTAGAAAAGAGTGGATCATCGAAGGATGGATCCTTCAGAACTTCACGAAATACACCTAATTCCTTCTCAGCCTCATACAATCTCTCCGTTGCGACAAATGCTAGACCACGTACATAATGCCAGGCTCCTCTTAAGAGTATGTCCTCAGATGGAGGTTCGGGTATCTTAAGAATCTCTTCCCACCGCCCAAATCTCGCAAGTGCCCAGTATGGGGCAGCCCGGAAATCTGCCATCATTGGTATTTCTTTTAGTTTTTCATCACTGACTTTGGCTGCTACTTTTTGTGCTGCTTCAATTGCAATCCGGCTTTGACCATCTGCGGTCGCAGCAAAATAAAGGAAGTGAATGTTATGCAGGTAATATTTCATCGGGTACAACCCCTGGGCATGACATTCTGTGATGTATTCTTCATCAACTGCGATAGAAAGCTGGTTACTTTTTATCGCATCAGAATATCGGCCTACACGGTAATATATATGTGATGGCATGTGTACCATGTGCCCTGCACCTGGCATCAACGTCAACAAAGCATCGGCCGCCTTCTCCGCCCGTTCGGGAGTATTTGTCGTGTCAATAAGATGAATGTAAAAATGTAGCGCACCCGGGTGTTTTGGATTTTGCTGCATGACTTCCTCAGTGAGCGCCACAATTTCCTCTGTCCCCTCATGCGGGTGTCCATCTGGCATCCAATAACTCCAAGGCCGGATATCCATCATCGATTCAACGTAGAGCATCGTGATGTCAGAATCATCCGGAAAACGTTTATGCACCTTTCGCATCGCCTCAGCATATGACTTGTCGTTCAGCTTTCGATGCTCACTCTTACCCGAATAACGCTTCTCAAGTGCGTTGATCAGCGCTCGTTCTCTTGGAGATGCATTAGCCATATGTAATTTAGCCTGTTGCACCATTTTCAGAGCTTGAGCCTCATTATTTGGATCCATCATTGCATTGATGTTTGGACCCAGCACAAGCGCTTGGCCCCAATAAGCCATAGCTAATTTTGAATCAAGCCGCGCCGCCTCCCGAAACGCACGGCGCGCTTCTGAATGATTAAATGCATAAGCGAGGTTTATTCCCTGGTTGATAAATTGTTGGGCTTGTCTGTTATGCGTACTAACTGGAAACCTATGCTGACCTAGGTTCAATAGCCTCAGCACAAATTTCTCCTTTGAGTTCTGCTTACTTTCTATATTTAATTGCCCATAGAAGTTATGGTTTAATTCGGACACCATAAATGTGTCCAGTTTGCTAGTCGATGTTCTATTGCCGGTCTGGGCATATGAAACGATCGCGCAAAAGGAAGTTAGAGCCACACTTAGTATTATTGAGCAAATTTGACCAATAATTTTCTTAATATATGTA
>QIFK01000112.1 GCA_003230615.1 Nitrosospira sp.
AGCGTCTGACCAAAGTCTTCATGTCTCTTTGGAAAACCATAGTCAGTTCCAAAATCAACTAGACCTCCCATCCCAAGAATAGTGTTAATCAGAAAACGCGTGCTGTCAGCTCCAGCATTTCTAAATTTTAGCTGTAAAAGATCATTAAATATCACCGCTACATCATCAAGATTAGAGTAAAAATTTTTGATCATTATTTCGACAGGATCAGGCGTTACAAACTTGTAGCCCTCTGCCACCGGTTTCATCACATTATCATCCACTGACTCGTTAAAAGAAAATATAGAACGATTCATCGATTCGTATGGGTCTATCTGGGTAGTAGGAGTGGCGCAACCAGATAAAAATACCCCCAAAAGTAATAGGATAGAAGCCCTGAAAAAGTTTAGGTGTGGAATTATCATAATCATCTCTTCTCTAACGACTGGTGGAGCCTGCCATAAATTCCTCTAATGGCTGCGAGTGCTGGAGTCTGCCATAAAAGTATGTCGGGTTCAACCTAGCAGTACAACTTCTTTATTGGTAAATGGCAATGTTAAGAATAACTGAGGGTTTATAACTTCATATTGTGAGTATCATTGTATCAATTTTCAAAATAATTTTTTACTTTATCCCCTTTCATTCAAATTCATCAGATAATCTAGTTATAGAAAAGGAGAAATTTTGCTGCTTCTCATATCGCACAACGAGTTTATACCTCTGAAAATAAGAGGCAATATTGCATTTTTCTAAAATAATGATTTAAAAGAAATTTAAAACCTAATCGTAGTCATTTGGCTGAACTACCATAAAGTTGCAGCTGGCAAAAACTTTCATGTGACGGCTCACTCAATGCCGCGTCTAGAAAAGTCCTTAAGACGGATACCAAATAACCATAAAGATGTGAAATAGCTAGTTGCTCCCAGCGCTACCACCCATGTTAATCGGATGATACGCTCCATCGAGGAATTCTCCAGCCATAATGTGGTGCTGCCCATAGAGAACCAAAGCACTGCAGCCATCACAACCAACGCTACAAGTACTTTGCTAAAAAAGATCAACCATCCTGGTTGTGGTTGGTAAATTTGATGGCTACGCAGCTTGTAGTAAAGTAGACTAGCGTTGAAACATGCACCTAGACTAATTGCCAATGCCAATCCTGTATGCTGTAAGGGAACAATGAATGCAAGATTCATAAGCTGCGTAACAGCAAGAGTGATGACAGCAATTTTTACTGGGGTTTTGATGTTTTGACGCGCGTAAAACCCAGGCGCTAGCACTTTAATCAAAATCAATCCCAATAAACCGAAACTGTAGGCTACCAACGCATTATGCGTCATCAACACATCATTAGCAGAGAACTCACCATGGTAAAATAGTGTAGTAATCAGCGGAGTAGCAAGTAACGCCAGTGCAACTGCAGCGGGTAGCGTCATCATCACAGTTAATCGCAAACCCCAGTCAAGTAACCGAGAATATTCTTCGATGTTGTTGCTGGTGTAATAGCGGGAAAGAGATGGGAGCAGTACCGTCCCCAGTGCCACTCCCAACAAACCGGCAGGAAATTCCATTAGTCGATCTGCATAGTAAAGCCACGACACACTACCAGTGATAAGAAAGGAAGCAAATATAGTACTTATTAGCAAGCTGATCTGGCCGACAGACATACCAAATACTGCCGGTCCCATTTGTTTGACTATCCGCCAGGCACCAGTGTCATTAGATTTGAGACGCGGGCGTGGCAACAACTTTAGGCGTACAAGAAAGGGTAGTTGAAAGGCTAGCTGCAGTATACCACCTATGAAAACCGCCCATGCCAGCGCCAATACCGGTGGATCCAAAAGCGGAGCGAGCCACAGTGCGCAACCAATGAAAGACAGGTTCAAAAACGCAGGGGTAAACGCAGGAACGGAAAATTTTCCAAAAGTATTAAGTATGCCACCTGATAAAGAAACTAACGATATGAATAGAATGTAAGGAAATGTGATCTGCAGAAGTTCTACTGTTAACGAGAATTTTTGTGGGTTAGCAGAAAACCCTGGCGCACTCACATAGATAATAAATGGAGCTGCAATTACACCAACGAGCGTTACTACGAATAGTACAACCACCATCAACGCAGCTACATGATCGATTAGTTCGCGCGTTTCCTTAAACGTACGGTTATTCTTATATTCTGAAAGTATCGGTACAAATGCATATGAGAATGCACCTTCTGCAAACAGGCGGCGCAACAAATTAGGAATACGAAAAGCGACAAAAAATGCGTCAGTAGCCATGCCCGCACCAAAAATACGAGCAATTAACATGTCACGTACAAACCCTAGTATACGGGATACCAGAGTCATGCTGCTAACCGCAGCGAAAGCTCTAAGCGGATTCATTGAAACGTATGTTACCCTGAATATTGCAACTAGTTTGCATAAGTTACCTGCTTTGGCCCCTAGCGCTATAAACGAGTTAGCTCAATACGAAAAGGAAATTTAACTGATACCCTTCCTCTTTGGCTGTTTAGTGCGCCCATTTAATATCAAGCACAAGTTCTTCTCTGAATTTTTGTAACTAAGAAGCTAAGCTAAAATGGACACTCTTGTATTCTTTAGTGTTCAGCAACCTAAAGACAACTTTAGTCTAACAATGATAATCTAGTGCCCGACTAGTGTTTACCCTAGGGTCTACTTTTGCGTTCCTGATTCAAGTGTAATTAATTTTACAATTAATGCCTTAACCTGAGTATAACTTCCACGCTATTACATTTATTCTCCTTGTAATATGTCAAAAAAGACTTATAATGACTGGCTATTTTACAACCGATGAGTTGGGAACCTCTCATGGCTAATAGTGCACAAACGAGAAAACGCGCAAGACAGAATGTGAAGCAAGGTGTTCACAATCATAGTCTCCGTTCCAAACTTCGCACAGCGATTAAACATGTAATCAAGGTCGTCAAAGTTGGTGACAAGAATGCTGCACAGGCTGCGTTCAAGATATCCTGCTCTACAGTAGATTCGATTGCCGACAAGAAGATTATCCACAAGAATAAGGCTGCTCGCCACAAGAGCCGCCTATCTGCAGCTATCAAAGCGATGGCCTGATTAAAAGTATCTCGCCAAAAGAACTCAATTGCTCCTGAGCATTATGTACCTCAGTGACCGCTTCTTGCCCCGACCTATCCTTATGCCACCACGCTGCTATGCGTAACAACACTATTATGATTTACCATAGAGTTTCTAGCTAAGCAAAACCAGCCAAAACAAGATTCTCAAGGAAACTAGTTATCTGATAAGCGTGATGTGCTCGTATATACGGATGAACTGCATACTAATATTTACCTTACTTACCTATTTTACTTGAGGCCACTTACTACCCCCGACGAAAAAGGCTTGAAAAATCTGATTAAATGGGTAAAGATGAATAACGGCGCTACAAGTAAATTCACTGCGTACGGCGGCTCCTGCCGCCGTGTTACATTCTGCCGCTAGAAAACTGAATTGCCCAATGGAAAATCTGATGAACACCTATATGCGGTTACCTGTTACCTTTGTCAAAGGTAAGGGAGTATGGCTATGGGACGACCAAGGCAAACGATATCTTGACGCTCTTGCCGGTATTGCTGTATGCAGCCTAGGGCATTGCCACCCTAAACTTGTAAAGGCAATTTCTGAGCAAGCTGGAATGTTGATTCACACTTCTAATCTGTATCGTATAGACAAACAAGAAAAACTAGCCCATAAACTCTCTTTGTTGTCTGGCATGAATAAAGCCTTCTTTTGCAACTCAGGTGCAGAAGCTAACGAAGCTGCGATTAAATTAGCAAGGCTATATGGCCACAACAAGGGTATAGATTTTCCTACAATCATTGTAATGGAGCAATCCTTTCACGGCCGCACCATGGCGACTCTGACCGCAAGTGGTAGTCGCAAAGTTCAAGCCGGTTTTGAGCCACTCCTTACCGGGTTTGCCCGAGTGCCTTTCAATGATCTTGAAGCGATAACGCAAGTGGCAGCACATAACAAAAATATTGTCGCAATACTAGTTGAGCCATATCAAGGTGAGGGGGGTATCAATGTACCTCAGGTGAGCTATTTAAAAGGATTGCGTCAGATATGTGACAAGAATGGTTGGCTGCTAATGCTAGACGAGGTTCAATGTGGCATTGGTCGCAGTGGCAAATGGTTTGCCTTCCAACATAGCGGTATAGTTCCAGATGTGATAACGCTAGCTAAAGGACTTGGTTCAGGTGTCCCTATTGGTGCTTGTCTTGCCGGAAACATAGCAGGGGAGGTATTCAAGCCAGGCAATCACGCCTCTACTTTCGGTGGTAATCCGTTAGCCTGTACTGCAGCTATCACTACTCTGAATGTAATTGAGGAAGAAGATCTAATGAGTAACGCAATGGAGCAAGGTGATTTCATGCGTAAAACTTTCCAGACACAATTGGAAGATGTGGAGGATGTCATGGAAATACGTGGGCAGGGATTGATGATTGGTATAGAGCTTTCTAAGCCTTGTGGGGATCTAGTAAAGGATGCTTTAAAGAAAGAGCTCCTAATTAACGTGACTTTGGATAAAGTGATACGTCTACTACCATCATTAGTACTTAAACGAAGCGAAGCAGAACAAATGGTAAACACCGTGTCCACTTTAATAAGAGAATTTTAGGGGCATTGCAAATCACTTGAAAAGAAAAAGTAGACTTCGCTGATTAATGGCTTACAAATATTATGCAACTTAAACATTTTTTACAATTCAATGATTTTGCCCATGAAGAGTTCGAATACCTTTACGAGCGCACACGCTGGATTAAGAGTGAATTTAAGCAATATCAACGTTATTGGCCACTAGAGGACCGTACCCTTGCAATGATCTTTGATAAGCATTCAACTCGCACAAGATTATCATTCGAGGCTGGAATGCACCAGTTAGGTGGAGAAGCAATTTACCTATCAACCCGAGACACTCAGCTTGGACGAGGTGAACCAGTAGAAGATGCGGCACGGGTGATCTCGCGCATGGTAGATATAGTCATGATTCGAACTTACGAACATGACATAATTGAGCGCTTTGCCACACATTCAAGGGTGCCAGTAATCAATGGATTAACAGATGAATATCATCCCTGCCAGATCATGGGTGATATTTTTACTTTCATTGAACAACGTGGAAGCATCTCAGGTAAGACAGTAGCATGGATTGGCGATTCAAATAATGTATGTAACACTTGGTTGCAAGCAGCAGAGGTATTTAACTTCAATGTTCACGTTTCTACTCCACCTGGATACGAAATTGAGCCAGAACAAGCTGGACTTTATGGCACCAGCCATTACGAGGAATTTTCCGATCCACATGATGCAGTGAAAAATGCCGATCTTGTTACCACTGACGTATGGACCAGCATGGGATTTGAGGCCGAGACTGAGGAACGAAGGAAAGATTTTGCTGATTTTCTCGTAGATGCAGAGATGATGTCGTGTGCAAAGAAGAAAGCACTGTTTATGCACTGCTTGCCTGCTCATCGTGGTGAAGAAGTAGCTTCAGATGTTATTGATGGACCACAATCGATCGTGTGGGATGAAGCAGAGAACCGACTACACACTCAAAAGGCACTGATGGAATATTTGTTATTAGGGGAAATTAATCCGAACAGTTCCTTGCAGGAGATACAAGAAAAAAATAAACGCTAGTAAAAATATGAGAAAAATTAAGAAAGTTCACCCGTCCAAAATTAACAAAATTGTCTTAGCCTTTTCTGGAGGGCTCGACACATCAGTGATTCTGAAATGGTTGCAGGACACTTACCAGTGCGAAATTGTTACTTTCACTGCTGACATTGGCCAGGGCGAAGAAGTCGAGCCAGCGCGCACCAAGGCAAAACAACTTGGTATAAAGGAAATATTTGTTGAAGACCTGCGCGAAGAATTTGTACGTGATTTTGTTTTTCCGATGTTTCGTGCCAACACCATTTATGAAGGCGAATACCTACTTGGCACCAGTATTGCCAGGCCACTAATCGCAAAACGACAAATTGAAATTGCAAGAAAAACAAAATCTGATGCAGTTTCGCACGGAGCAACCGGAAAAGGTAATGATCAGGTGCGCTTTGAACTCGGTTATTATGCTCTCCAACCTGACATTCTTGTAATTGCCCCATGGCGTGAGTGGGATCTCACATCACGGGAAAAACTTATGCAATATGCCAAACAAAATAACATCCCGGTAGAAATGAAAAAGAAAAGTGGCTCACCATACAGCATGGATGCCAATCTATTACATATCTCCTACGAAGGTCGCATACTAGAAAACCCTGCGCTGGAGCCAAAAGAATCTATGTGGCGCTGGAGCGTATCTCCTGAGAAGGCACCCAATGAGGCAGAATACGTAGACATTGAATTTAGCCAAGGCAGTATCATCACATTAAACGGCAAAAACCTCTCGCCTGCAAATATACTCGCCACTCTTAATCGACTAGGTGGCAAGCATGGCATAGGACGCCTTGATTTAGTTGAGAATCGTTATGTAGGTATGAAATCACGCGGTTGTTACGAGACCCCTGGTGGCACCATCATGTTGCGTGCCCATCGTGCGATTGAATCTATTACCCTTGACCGAGAAGTTGCTCATTTAAAAGACGAATTAATGCCCCGTTATGCTGCATTGATTTACAATGGTTATTGGTGGAGCCCTGAACGCAAAATGTTACAAACTATGATTGACGCTTCACAGACACATGTAAATGGATGGGTTAGGTTAAAGCTCTACAAAGGTAACGTGACTGTGGTTGGGCGAGACTCTAAAACAGATTCGTTATTTGATCCTAACATTGCTACTTTTGAGGAAGATGAAGGTGCCTACAATCAAGCGGATGCTGAGGGGTTTATTAAGCTAAATGCTATGCGGATGCGCATAGCATCAAAGTTGAGGAACATTAATTAATTTTGAAGTTTTCGTTCTCTTTATTTGAGGGAATAGAGTTGTGACGTAATTCACAAATAAACTAATTGCTTAAAATGTATTATGCATTCTTGATGCCAAGCAATTTATGTTAATGGGGGGTGTCATGCCGTCATTTGATATAGTTTCAGAAGTTGACAAGCAAGAAGTTAGAAATGCTATTGATCAGGTGAATAAGGAAGTCAGCACTCGCTTTGATTTCAAGGGATCTGAAGCACGTGTGGAGCAGGAGAATTACTATCTTACTATTTATGCAGATGATGAATTTAAGCTTGGGCAGATATTAAATATTCTTATGAGCAAGTCCGCTAAGCGTGGCATTGACGTACGTTGCATGGATAAAGGCGGAGTAGAAAAAATTACCGGGAACAAAGTTAAACAGAAGATTACGATGAAAATTGGGGTAGAGGCTGATCTTGCAAGAAAAATTGTCAGGCTCATCAAGGATAGCAAACTTAAAGTTCAAGCAAGTATACAGGGAAATACGGTTCGGATCTCAGGCACAAAGCGGGATATTCTACAGGAAACAATAACATTGATTAAGAAATCTGTTACTGACTTCCCGCTACAATTTCAGAATTTTCGAGATTAAATACTGTATTATTCAAATTGGGTAAGGCTAATTAAACCATGCCAAACCAGTCTAAAAAATGGAATCAGAGTCAATATATTTGATTATGGATAATCAAATTTGGCTCAATGTTACTGGAAACTGAAGAATCCCGCGAGTAAGGACGCTCATGTTTCAATAAAATATTGTAATATGTTCGGACGGACTCCGTTAGAAACACTGCTTCTCCACCTCTTGCGTAGCCATGCTTTAGCTTCTCAAAATACTTACTATTGCTTAATAACGGTAGTGATCTTTTTAGGTCTACCCATAAATCCGGGCTCAATTTCATCCGTTGTGCCAAGATACGCGCGTCTTCTATGTGTCCATAACCTTGGTTATAAGCTGCCAAAGCGATCCATGTACGATCAGGCTCATCAATACGCGCTGGCAGCATATCTTTTAAAATCAGCAAATAACGCGCCCCGGCCAGAATGCTTTGCCGTGCGTCAAGGCGATCAGTCACTTTCATCCGGTCTGCAGTGTCTTCAGTTAGCATCATAATGCCTCGTACATTGGTAGGTGAAGTTGCCATCCGATCCCAATGAGACTCCTGATATGCTAAAGCAGCAATCAAACGCCAGTCTATTTTCGTTATTTCCTCGGCTTGGTAAAAATAATTACGTAAATCTGACGGTATCGTACGTATTTTTTCTAGAAATTTATTTCTATCTTCTTTCCCCAACCACCGAATATGTCCGTAATATTTGTCAAGCAAGCGATTCAATGTGCCATCTTGCTCGATTCGCTTAAAGAATTCCTGTACTTTTTTCTGTAGTTCTGGATCCACATATGATGAAAATGCCCACGCCTTACTATTTTCTTTTCCTAAGTTTATGGCGACGTCTAAATTTGTATAGAGATTTTCTGCAAAACTTATATTGGTTGAATCAGTTACTACATGGTCAATCTTACCCTCTGCTAACCTTGCCAATAGACTCTCAGTTGACATATCCGTTTCAGTCCATCTCAAATCAGGAATCTCTAATTTAGCTTCATTTAGCCGTTCGGCATGCACTGATTCTCTTACAATCTCAATATTCTTTCCGACCATATCCTCGATATTTCTTGGCTTAGGATTATCTGTATTGTAAGCTACTTGTGGTTGCGTACGTTGGTAGATTGGGCCAAAATGAATTCGCGACTGGTTCTTGGTAGTAACACTTATACCAGCTGCTAGATGTCCCTGGTGCCTCTCAAGAGCTGACAACATCTCTTCCATGTTTTCTACCACAATAAACCTTACTTTCTTTTCTAGTTCTGTAGCAAATTCTGACGCAAGATCAAACTCTAATCCAACATACCTACCGCTTATGTTTTTATGATATGTATCATGATTATTAACGGTAATGACTATCAGTTCATCAGTTTTCTCGAGTAATGGCACTGATTCCTCAAAAGAGTCACAAGCAGAAATCAAAAAGCCACAAATAAAAAATGAAAAAATTGAGAAAAAATACGCACTGAAGATATATGTATGATATTGAATCATTCTGCCACGTTTTCTTCATGACCAAAACTAAAATTAGCTGGTAGAATAATTGCCTTGGTTAATATGGAGAGGTACCGAAGTGGCCATAACGGCGCTGACTCGAAATCAGATGGTCAGGGTAACCTGGCACGTGGGTTCGAATCCCACTCTCTCCGCCAA
>QIFK01000050.1 GCA_003230615.1 Nitrosospira sp.
CCTAATGCATCTTGTGTTGGGTCAAGTAAAGTCATGACACGCTTTTGCTGGTAGTCATGCATCATTGACCATAGTAATGGCAAGCTTGCTGCTCCAGCAATTAGTAGCCCAGTCATGATGCGCCACGATAGTCCAGCAAGAAACAGTACATAGAAGCCGCTGGATATAATTAGCAAAGTAGTGCCTAAATCTGGCTGGCGTAAAATCAGCCATGCCGGTAACAATAGTAGCAGCGTTGCCACTAAGTAGTCTCGGAGTCGTAAACTGGCTTCGTGTTTGTCAAAATACCACGCCATCATCAGCGGCACAGCAATTTTCATCAATTCGGAGGGCTGGATGCGGGTAATGCCGATGTTTAGCCATCTCCGGGCACCACTGTGGATTTCACCAAAAAACGCTACACCAATCAGAAGAATGAGACCGACCATATATATTGGCAATGCAATCCGCAACATGTGCTGCAGGGGAATGTTAGCAACCAACCACATGATGATTAGGGCCGCAAACATGTTAATTGCCTGGCTGGTTACACGGCTTAAATTCCCATCGGTGGCACTGTAGAGCGTTGCTAGACCAACCAACATTAATAGAAAAATGCCGCCCAGCAAAAAATTATCTATATAGCGAGTAAGGAAGTGCCATGAACGCTCAAATTTAGTCATGGCTATCTTCTAAATCTTCATCTAGAGATTTTTCCGTTGTATTAGCTGGTGGTAGTTTGCCTAGCAGGAAGTAGTCCATCGCCAGCCGTGCAATCGGCGCAGCGGCGGAACCACCATGGCCACCGTTTTCTACTAATACTGATAATGCGATGCTTGGATTTTCCGTTGGCGCGTAGGCAATGAATAGCGCATGATCGCGATGACGCTCTTTTACGCTGCTTTCATCGTACTTTTCCCCTTGTTTCATGGCGATTACCTGTGATGTTCCAGTCTTACCAGCAAAGGTGTAGGCAGCACCTGCACCCGCACGTGCTGCGGTACCTCCAGGTTGGGTAACATCTTTAAGCGCATTTCTCACTAGCTCCAGATTGTCCGGATTTAGATTGAGTTTGTACAGCAGCTCTGAGGCTCTTTCATGTGTTTCACCAGTCTTGCTGTTTTGGATTCGTTTCACAAGGCGTGGACGGAAGGCGATTCCTTTGTTGGCAATTATCATGGTAGCAAAGGCAAGTTGTAGGGGTGTAGTTAGATTGTAGCCTTGGCCAATGCCGACAGAAATAGTATCACCTGGCCACCACTTTTGTTTATGACGTCTCATTTTCCATTCTCGCGATGGCAGCAGGCCTGCGGACTCGCCCTCAATATCGATACCAGTTTTTTTACCTAAACCGAACTTTCCGATGAAATTGAAAATCCTGTCTATACCAAGATCGTTGGCAAGCCTGTAGTAAAACGTATCACATGAAACAACCAGAGATTTGTATATATTTACTTTGCCATGACCGCCTGCCTTCCAATCGCGATAATGACGGCTGCTGCCAGGTAGTTGAAAGTATCCAGGGTCACTGATGGTGTACTGAGGTGTGCGTAGGTTAAGTTCAAGACCTGCCAATGCCATGAATGGCTTAAATGTAGAGCCTGGCGGATAAACGCCACGAAGCGCACGATTGTTGAGCGGTCTATCGATGGAGTTGTTGAGTAAGTCCCAATTCTTATAATCGATGCCGTTTACAAAAAGATTTGAGTCAAAGCCCGGCATACTGATAAATGCGAGCACGTCACCATTACTAGGATCGATTGCAACCATCGCACCGCGCCGGTCGCCGAATGCTTTTTCTACAATTTCTTGTAGTGTGGCATCGAGTGTTAGTGTCAGATCGTTACCGGAGACCGGAGGGGTGCGTGATAAGACCCTTATTTTTCTACCAGCTGAGTCGGTTTCCAGCTCTTCAAAGCCAGCGATACCGTGTAGCTCCTTTTCGTAGCTTTGCTCTATGCCAATTTTGCCTATATGGCTGGTTCCTCGGTAATTAGCTAATTCTTTGTCGGCCTCCAACTGCTCAAGATCCCTATCGTTAATGCGGTTTATATAACCCACCACGTGTGAAAAGCTCTTTCCCTTTGGGTATTTTCGGAACAAACGAGCCTTTAACTCTACTCCAGGAAAGCGATAGCTGTTGGCAGCAAATCGTGCTACTTCCGCATCAGATAAACGCGTGCGGATGGGCAAACTTTCAAATCGCTGGCTTTCCTCTCTCAATTTCTTAAAGCGTCTGCGGTCTATTTCCTCAATAGGAATTACAGTAGCCAGTTTGTTTATAATGGCCTCAAGGTCGGTGAACTTATTCGGTACGATTTCTAGCGTGTAGGCTGAGTAATTCTCTGCCAATACTTCACCATTACGATCAAGAATCAGACCTCGGTTGGGCACGACGGGTGAAATAGATATGCGGTTATCTTCTGCTAGTGTGTGATAGTGCTCGCGCTCCAATACCTGTAAATAAAAGAAACGCGCAAACAGTAATAAGAAAAGAAACAGTACAAAACCTGCGCTAATAGCGAGCCGCATCTGAAAATGATGCAATTCACGCGGGTGGTTCCGAATCTCTATTGTACGGTTCATAGCGCATTTGGGTCATATTTCGGACTATGCGGTATTTTTAGCAAGGTGCAGAGTAAGGGCCATAACAACACGCCAGTAATACTAGCTAGAAAAAAATACCAACCAGGAAAATGGGCTCTGTTTAGCAGCTCTGTCAAGAGTGTGACAAGCTGGGCAGCGAGCAACATTAGTCCAATCTGTGGGGCTTGTTTCAGTAACCCAAATATATGCAAACGTCTACGCAGCAACAATGCAATGAAAACCATTACACTATATGCTAGGGCATGTTGTCCAAACATGCTGCCATTACCTACATCCATCAGAAGGCCCATACCAAAGGCTACACTCATGCCGACTCGTTGAGGTAGATTAATGCTCCAGTAAAGTAACACCAAAGCGACAAAATCTGGGCGTAGCGCTAGCAAAATGCCTTGTAGTGGTAACAGATTCAGAAATAGCGCTACCATTAAGCTAAGAATGATGAACCAGCCTTTAGCAGGTAGCAAAATTTCTTCTTCAGAGTAACTAGCGGATACCAATTTCTTCCTGTTCCTTGTCTTTGGGTTGAATGTTGATTGATTCCGATTCCGTTGGATTTTTCGGGTTAGGTAATGGTGGGGACAGTATCAATACCTGTCTGTTTCGATCTACCCCAGCGATCGGAGTGCAGACGATGTGGGCAAAAGCATGAGATGCATTATTACGTTTTATTTTCGATACCAACGCTACTGGTAGGCCAGGGGGATATACGCCATCTATTCCCGAAGTAACTAGTACATCACCATTCTGGATATCGATGTTGTTTGCCATATAATATAATTCTAGTGTTCTGTACTTACCTGTACCGGATGTTATCGAGCGTATGCCATTACGAGCTACCTGCACCGGTACTGAATGATTTTTATCAGTAATAAGTGTGACCTCAGAATGCCACGGATAGCTACGTGTAATCTGCCCTACCACGCCCAAATCGTCCACTACAATTTGACCAGACTGAATATCGTTTTGGGTGCCCTTATTGAGCATGATTTTGCGGTTGAAAGGATCACGTGGAACGGAAATAATTTCCGCTAAAGTGGCCTTGCTTTTATTTCGCTGTGGAGTTTCTAACAGTTTGCGCAGATATTCGTTTTCAGCTTTCAGTGCCAACAACTGTTGGAGTTGCTCTGAATCGACAAGGTGTCGTTGTTTAAGACGCTCATTTTCATCAGCTAAGTTCTGGGTAACAAAAAATTTGTTTGCCCAGTTGTAGATTGTTGTTGGTAAGTAGGCCAGTCTTTGTACCGGATATATTACTACAGAGACAATTTGGCGAATTTCATGGAGATATTTGAAGCGAGTATCAACCGCCATCAGTATTAGGGACAGCAGTGTAAAGAACAATAACCGAGCTAGTGGGCTGGGGCCATGCTTAAAAAACTGTGGGGTTGTTTCCATTACATACGACGTTTCAGGGTTTTCTGGTTCGGATCCAGTCTAAGAACACTAACCTTAATGCCGAATACCGTTTAATCACTGGCAAATATACTAACCAAATCATCCATATTTTCCAGTGCAACGCCTGAGCCGCGTGCCACACAAGTAAGGGGATCTTCAGCTATGATTACCGATAGGCCGGTCTCTTCCATTAGTAGACGGTCAATGTCACGCAGCAATGCGCCTCCGCCGGTCAGTACCATTCCTTTCTCAGCGATATCTGCGCCGAGCTCTGGAAGAGTGAGTTCTAGCGCGGATTTAACGGCGCTGACGATACTGTTAAGTGGATCGGCCAAAGATTCTAGGATTTCATTACTAGAAATGGCAAAGCTGCGCGGAACCCCTTCTGCTAGGTTGCGTCCTTTAACTTCCATTTCACGTACTTCAGAGCCCGGGTAGGCGGAGCCAATTTCTTTCTTGATTGCTTCGGCGGTAACTTCGCCAATTAGCATGCCATAGTTACGACGAATGTAATTAATAATGGCCTCATCAAATTTATCACCACCTACACGTACTGAGGTCGAATAAACGATACCACCTAGGGAAATTACCCCAACGTCCGTAGTGCCGCCACCGATATCAACCACCATCGAACCAGTGGGCTCCTCAATTGGCAAATTGGCACCGATAGCTGCGGCCATCGGTTCTTCGATCAACTCTACTTTGCTTGCACCAGCACCATAGGCGGCTTCCCGAATAGCCCGACGTTCTACCTGAGTAGAACCGTAAGGAACGCAGATTACAATACGTGGGTTGAAAGAAAATAGACGTGCTGGATTCACTTTCTTGATAAAGTGTTTCAGCATCTGTTCAGTAACTGTAAAGTCGGCAATTACCCCGTCCTTCATTGGACGGATGGCAGATATGTTGCCAGGGGTACGACCCAGCATTTGCTTAGCAGCTAAACCAACTTGCTGAATCACCTTTTTACCATTGGGCCCACCATCTTGTCGTATTGCTACGACCGACGGTTCATTTAGTACAACACCTTGACCACGAACGTAAATCAGAGTGTTGGCAGTACCCAAGTCAATCGCAAGGTCGGTAGAAAAATAATTCTTGAAATCAGTAATAAAATTCGACATGGAAGCAGAGTCCGTTGATAGCAATAATGATAAAAGTGTACGAAAAGAATATGTTAGAAAATTGGGCTATGATACTTTATAACGACGTTTTTGGACGTAACTTTATGATACTCTATTATGTTTTTGAACGTAAGGGGGTTAAAGCCAATGTCGCTGGTTCTTGAAGATGTAAAACTTGTTGCAAATCTTGCTCGTATAAAGATCAGTGACGAAGAGGCACGTACTACCTTAGACCAACTAACTGGGATTTTTTATCTGATCGAACAAATGCAAGAGGTAGATACCTCTACAATTGTCCCTATGTCTCATGCTCAGGATGTTGTGCAACGTTTACGTATGGATGTGGTAACTGAGGTAGATCAACACGAATTGTTCCAGTCTCTAGCACCCCAAGTAGAAGGAGGGCTTTATCTAGTTCCAAAGGTTATTGAGTGAAACGCGAAGAATAACTACTGCATCGAAAATTTTCTTGCTACTTTCCATAATTTCCCTGCCACACATATGACATGTTGAACTTGAGCCTCAAGCAACTTTCCACTTTACTTGAATCAAAAAAAATTTCTAGTGTAGAACTCACGAGAGAATTTCTTAAGCGAGTGGAAATTTTAAACCAAGAATATAATGCCTTCATTACGGTAAATGAAGAAATGAGTCTTGACCAGGCATATGTCGCTGACACAATGATTGCCTCTGGAGAGGCGTGTCCATTGACTGGCATTCCTATTGCCCATAAGGATATTTTTTGTACCAAGGGTTGGCTCACTACCTGTGGGTCCAAAATGTTGTCAAATTTCATTTCACCTTATGACGCCCATGTAATTGAGCGTTTCAATATGACTGGTACAGTAAATATTGGTAAAACTAATATGGATGAATTTGCCATGGGTTCTAGTAATGAAACTTCTTTTTACGGGTCAGTGAAGAATCCATGGGATATTACGACTGTGCCAGGAGGCAGTTCTGGAGGCTCTGCTTGTGCAGTAGCAGCGCGCATGGCGCCAGCTGCTACTGGTACCGATACGGGCGGTTCTATACGCCAGCCGGCTGCGTTGTGCGGTGTATCTGGCATAAAACCGACTTACGGACTGGTATCGAGGTATGGCATGATCGCATTTGCTTCGAGTCTTGACCAGGGGGGGGCGATAGCAAAATCGGCGGCAGACTTAGCATTAATGTTGAATGTCATGGTAGGCTTCGATGCAAGAGATTCAACCAGTCTACAACGTGATAAAGAGGACTACACACGCGATTTAGAGAAACCGTTAGAGGGTTTGCGTATTGGTCTTCCAAAGGAGTATTTTGCTGAAGGGATGAGTGATGATGTATCGCGTGGGGTAGATGCGGCCATCACAGAATATAACAAGCTGGGGGCAAAAATGGTGGAAGTATCGCTGCCCAACACGAAACTTTCGATTCCTGTTTATTACGTGCTGGCCCCAGCGGAAGCATCGAGCAATCTTTCCCGTTTCGATGGTGTGCGATATGGTCACCGAGCCCTGAAATATGCTGATCTTGATGACATGTACGAAAAAAGCCGCGCCCAGGGCTTTGGCGCTGAAGTGAAGCGGCGCATTCTGATCGGTACATATGTATTATCGCACGGTTATTACGACGCCTACTACATCAAAGCGCAGAAACTACGACGTTTGATTGCACAGGATTTTGCTGAAGTGTTTAAGCAATGTGAAATAGTCATGGGGCCTACTTCGTCCACCGTTGCATTTGCCCTAGGAGAGAGAAGTAACGACCCTTTACAGATGTATTTGTCAGATACTTACACTGCTGCAGCTAGTTTGGCTGGGTTGCCAGGTATGTCGATTCCTGCAGGCTTTGGTAATAGAAGCAGACCAGTGGGATTACATATCATTGGAAATTATTTTTCTGAAGCACATATGCTAAATGTTGCTCATCAATACCAACAGGTAACGGACTGGCATACTCGAATGCCAGAGATAACAAAGGTTTGAACAGTATAGATAACGAAATGGAATGGGAAATCGTTGTTGGTCTTGAGGTACATATTCAGCTCTTGACCCAATCAAAAATATTTTCTGGCGCCTCAACTGCTTTTGGAGGTACACCCAATACGCAGGCTTGTGCAGTTGACATAGCTTTGCCAGGAGTATTGCCGGTATTGAACCGTGGTGCGGTAGAACGGGCAATCAAGTTTGGTTTAGCCGTAGGTGCAGAAATTAATTCGCCCTCAATTTTTGCACGTAAAAATTATTTCTATCCAGACCTGCCAAAGGGTTACCAGATTAGTCAATATGAATTACCGATTGTTGAAGGTGGGCGTATCAAGATTCAGACTGGGAACGATATTAACGAGAATACTAAGATCGTGCGTCTTACCCGGGCACACTTGGAAGAAGATGCAGGCAAATCGTTACATGAGGATTTTCATGGTATGACAGGTATTGATCTGAACCGTGCTGGGACGCCTTTGTTGGAGGTTGTTTCTGAGCCGGATATGCGTAGTAGCATGGAAGCTGTGGCTTTTGCCAAAACGATACACTCTTTGGTGCGCTGGATTGGTATCAGTGATGGCAACATGGAGGAAGGATCGTTTCGTTGTGATGCCAATGTGTCGGTGCGTAGGTTAGGGGATGAAAAACTTGGTACTCGTCGCGAAATTAAAAACCTAAATTCTTTTCGTTTTCTACAACAAGCAATTGATTATGAAGTTGAATATCAGAAATCCATACTAGAAAATGGAGGCGAGGTTAAGCAAGCAACAGTACTATTCGACTCAGGCAAACGTGAAACTCATGTTATGCGTAGTAAGGAGGATGCACATGATTACCGCTATTTTCCCGATCCAGATTTGTTACCACTAGAAATACCTCAAGATTTGATCGATAAAGTCATGAAATCTATGCCGGAGCTTCCAATGTGGCGTTACCGTCGCTTTATAGCTCAGGATGTAGATGAATATAGGACTTTTACTGAAGAAGAATCCCGCATTCATTCTAAGCATCCTATGCAACTATCTCCCCACCTTATGGACTATGGTGTTGAGGAAGTTTATGCGCTTTCCAAATATGATGCAACGATGTTAACTACAGATATATGTACAGCTGATTATTTTGAAGAAGTCGTAAGAATTGTTGGTTGTAAAAATGCAAAGTTGTGTGCTAATTGGGTGATCGGCGAGGTCGCTGCACGCTTAAATCAAAACGATGAAGACATTACTACTTCTCCAGTATCTGCTGAGCAGTTAGCAGAATTATTATTGCGCATCTGTGATGAAACTATTTCTGGAAAAACTGCCAAAGACATATTCGGCGCCATGTGGCATGGAGAGCATGGTGCCTCAGCTGATGCGATCATTAAAGCAAAGAATCTGAAACAGATTTCAAACAGTGATGAGATTAGAGGGTTTGTTGACACTGTTCTTATCGAAAACCCTAAGGAGGTATCTGATTATTGCAAGGGGAAAGAAAAGGCTTTTAATTTCCTAGTCGGCCAGATTATGAAGGCTAGCAAAGGGAAGGCAAACCCTGCACAAGTAAATGAGATTTTAAAGGAAAAACTTGATAGGAAGAAATGTGAGTAAAAGGCAAGGGTAAGAAGCATTCATACTCATAAATTAAAATCTGCGAACAGCCATTACCTTTGCAGTTAGGGCTGTTCGCAGTAACGACCGCGTAAGCTTAGGGGCGAGAGCCCGAAAGTGGAAACGGCCAGCTGGAAGCTGGACTGCTGCTGACCGGAGCAGGCGAACTTGCCGGCTTCTTTTTTGCGGCTACTTTTTTTCTTGCAGGTGCTTTTTTCTTAGCTGCTGGTTTTTTCTTAGCGGCTACTTTTTTTCTAGCAGGTGCTTTTTTCTTAGCGGCTACTTTTTTTCTTGCAGGTGCTTTTTT
>QIFK01000078.1 GCA_003230615.1 Nitrosospira sp.
ATCGAATGCAAATTAAGGCTTGACTGAAGCCTAAGTGGGAAATATTTTATCGTCAATGCCAGATTCAGGAGTTTTCACACACCCTGGGCACTAAGCGGACGTCCAGAAAATTACGACGAGCGTCCAAGAACGACCTAGTTCAGACTCTCATCTGAAGATTACACAAACTCAATGTTTGCGATCTTGCATACCTGACCACTCACTAAAATATTGCAGAGTTCACGTCCTTGAACTTTCAGCAGAACTTTAATCTCACTTGGTCGTCCTAAAAACCGGCCCTGTTTAATTACAAAAGACTGTTTACAGTTAACAAGGTTGTATTTATATAAAAATGCACTAGCAGGTCCAGCAGCACTGCCTGTTGCGACATCTTCAACTTTACCTAAATTATCCCATGTTCGACCCTCGAATTCTTGCGTATCCAGGATATACACAAATTTAGCACCATGAACTGAAAGCAAGTCTTCCAGGTTCTCTACACAAACTTTTACTTTGTCAATACCACTTTGAATTGGAACAATGAGATAAGGCAGGCCTGTTGAAATTACTTCTAGGGAATAGTCAGCTATATTGTCCCAAGTTAAGTTTAAAGCTGATAAAAATACTTCCGATTCATTTTTATTAAGTTCCTTAATGAATTCAGGTTTTCCTTGTTCCATGGTCGCTTCAAAGTAACCACCTGATTTCCTGGATTTAAGAACCACTGTTTGATGATTAAGCGCTACATTCCATTCGCAAGATGAATCTACACCATGTTCTTCATGAAGATGAGCGGCGAGTCCAATTAACGGATGCCCGGCAAAATCCAACTCTTCTTCGACAGTAAAAATCCTCGCATAAAATTTGTTACTTTTAATAGAAAGGAAAATTGATTCAAATTGACGCATTTCTTGTGTCAATGACAACATCTGCTTCGTCGTTAGATCATCAGTTTCATAAAAAATTGTAAGCCCATTACCAGAAAGCTTTTCATTCGTAAAAACATCAACTAATTTACATTTCATCTGTTGATTTAACTCATCACTGGTGTAAAAAGCATATTAGCGCATTACACTGCATTCATCGACGTATTCGCTGAAAGCTGCGACTGCGTCGTTGGGATCGACCCCTGATGGATGCAGAATCGTCCCGGCAAATAAGTAGTAATGCTCCGCCCACCGCAGCTACAGATGCGCCCCGCAATGGATATCTCATTTGCTTTATTCTTGGTCGTTCGTGTCGGCTCTATTGTAATAGGTACATTATTTTTCTGCTAATCAAGACCAGTGGTCGAATGTCTCCTTTGGGCGGCACTTTGCAGACCCTGGTGTTTCGATTCTGAACGGCAGATTTCCCAATAGCTGACGTTCAAATTACCTAGACCAGCTTCTGCTTTGGGCACAGGCTGTGTGAAAACTATTTGCTAAAATCGCAAGTGGTGAATGCATTCCGAAATTTGACCATAATCGGCTTAAAAGTGGGGAATCAAATATAGAAGCAGTGCGACTTTTAACTGTATGTGGGAGATATTTTATTGCAGGTTCTGCTATATCGAGTTTTCACTCAGCCTGGGCACGAAGCCGAAATAACCAGGTTAAATATGAAGGTCAGCTTTCTCATTAGCAGACCTTAGTAATTCGAGTTAAATAGGCAAGTTACGGCACACTCCGGCCATTCGTGTCCCGGTGAAGTGAACAATTTTCTAATTCAGGTATGTGATAATATTCGTTGATCCTGGTTCCAGTTGGGCTATCAAAAAGCAAAGGGCTGTTTATCACGCATGTGTTAGCGAAAAAAGGTAATCTGCCTCCATTTATCTAATCAAAGGTGTTTGATATGGCACATGAAACTATAATCCGGACAGCCACCCAAGACGATGCCCGCGAAATTGCCAAGTTCATTGCTATATCATCCGACGGAGTTGCCGAAATTGAATGGCATGAACAAGCCGACATAGAGCATTGCGACCCACTCGACATTGGTGAACGTACTTACCAAAATCCCGAGGGCGATTACTCTTTTACTAATTCCAGGATCCTTGAAATAAATGGTGAAGTAGCTGGTATGCTGTTGGCTTTTGGTATGCCTGAGGCTGAGCCAAGAAATCCTGAAAACCGTCCTGCTGCCGACGATGAAAATGTATTCGCACCTTACATTTATCTGGAAGAACCGAATAGCTGGTATATATGTGGTGTCGCGCTTTACCCCCAATATCGCGGCCAGGGACTGGGGACAAGATTAATGGACTTGGCCAACGAGCAGGCCAAGGAAAATGGATATACTACTTTGTCATTGGTGGCATTCGAACAAAACAAGGGCGCTGTAAATCTATACGACAAGCTGGGATACAGCGTAGTCGATCAGGCACCAATAGTCCCACATTCGTTGATTCGCTACGAGGGTATTGCCCTGCTGATGGTTCGTTCAGTGGAGTGACGAAATTGTAGTAGGTTATTCGCGGGCTGGCCGTTAGCCGATACTCAAACCTAAAATTTTAGTTGCAAATTACGGCACATTGGGGTCATTCATGTGAATCACAAGAATTATTGCTTACGGCACCGACCGGACGCTCGTTATAAAAAGCATGTAGCTCATCTTGTGAGCCTCTGGTTTAGTTAAAATTGCATTTTTTAAGACGAGATTTTTTCTCGTTTGCCCGCGACGAGGATTCTTGGACACGACTCCCGCATAAGCGATTTGTGCATGATCTAGTCTGGTGAGAAAGAATGAAATTCGCAATTGTTGACGGAAATAAAACTGAAGCCACCAAAGGAGCTAAAGGGTTCTGTTGTAGTTGTGGTTCAGAATTAGTTGCTAAGTGTGGAGAGATCAAAGTTAACCATTGGGCACATAAAGGGAACCGTAACTGTGATCCATGGTGGGAAAATGAAACGGATTGGCATCGCTCTTGGAAAGGACAATTTCCCACCGATTGGCAGGAAGTAATTCAATTTGACGATAGCGGTGAGAAACACATCGCAGATGTGAAAACAGAAAGCGGCTGGGTGTTAGAATTTCAACACTCCTATCTAATGCCTGAAGAACGCCGTTCACGAAATACATTTTATTCTAATCTTATCTGGATTGTGGACGGGACTAGACGAAAAACGGACAAACTACAGTTTGAAAAAGCAATAAAAGAAAGCACTGTTAAAAGTGATCATCCACCTTTACTACTACTACGAGTACTCTTTCCAGAGGAATGCAGGCTGTTGAAAGAATGGCTGGATAGCAATGTATTAGTATTTTTTGATTTTCAAAAAACGAAAGAAAAAAAACAGTCAATGCTATGGTTCCTATTTCCTAAGATAGCAACTAACGATGCCTACATAATGTCTTTTCCGAGGCAATTATTTATCGAAATGCATAACAAAAATAAATTCGATGAAATGGTCAAAAATACAATTTCGCCGATTCAAAAAATGCTGGAGGAAGACATACAAATGAAACGAGAAAGAATTGAATATGGTCAAACAAACAGGGTGTCTTTGTTTGATCAGTATTTAGCAAATAAGCGAAGAAGGCAAAAACGTTTTTAATCAACTAATGTACATACATAAAACACATAACAAATCGCTCATTCGGGCGCAAACTACGATGCGCTTCGTTTGCGCCGCACAGCTTAGTCGTTAGTCGAGAATAGTTCATCATGCTTACAGCCAATATATTTCAACGTGTTTTTCGAATCCAACACAATGGAAAAACGGCTTCTGCCTATACCATCGAAAAAGGCGAAAACCAATATCTCGTGTCAGCGTCCCATGTATTTGAAGGAACTGTTGAAATACCTCATGTGACTATTTATCACAATAAAAAATGGATAAACATAGAGGTACAAACTGTATTCAATTCTTTGGATGTTGGGGATACGATTATTTTTAAACTTTCATGCGACATTTCACCACGTCATGAAGTAACACTTGGGCCAGATAAAATTCTCTTAGGATCATGGGCTTATTTTTTAGGGTTCCCCTTCGGAATGTCTACCCCCAGTGGAGTGCTTAATAATCATTACCCTGTTCCATTTGTAAAAGCTGCCTTGATCTCCAGCATAAACGCTGAAAGCGAAGGACTAACCACCGTGTATCTAGACGGGCACAATAATAAAGGTTTTTCCGGTGGCCCAGCCGTGTGGGTTGATCCATCGATTGACCCATGGGGTGATCCTCCGGGAATATTGGAGATGAAAATAATTGGTACAGTCAGTAATTATCTGACGGAGAGCCCAATACACACTTTAACGTTGGACGACATTAAGGACCATGGTACTAATGCTGGAATAGTAGAAGTTTTTTGGATTAGAAATATACTCGATTTAATATAAAAAAACGCCTAACAAGGTAATTCCACTCGGGTGCTTCGATTCGCTGCAAGTCGGTGATTTGCTGCGTTAGTGAATGTCTCCTGAGGGCACGTTGTCGCTATTTGAAATAACTTTGTTGAAAGTCCGCTAACGAGGGGTGCTCGTTCATACTTTGATTCCAACCAACAATGGAGGAATCACAATGAACCTGTTAATTCATACACATCAGGCTCACATACCTTGGAATAAGGGCAAATTGGTCGGCCAAAAGCCACCTTTGAAGCTGAAAGAAATTTGGGCGATACGCGTTAGGTTACAAATTTCCGACCGTATTCGAGATCTCGCACTGTTCAACCTGGCTATCGACAGCAAACTTAGAAGTTGTGATCTTGTTAAGATTCGGGTCAGAGATATTTCTCACGGTACGACGATTTCCAGTAGAGCCATGGTCATGCAACAAAAAACTCATCGGCCTGTGCAATTTGAAATTACTGAGCAAACCAGAGATTCAATTATAAATTGGATCGAACATGCTGGCCTGAGTTCGCAGGATTACCTATTCAAGAGTCGATTCCGGTCGTCTCCTCATATATCGACCAGGCAGTATGCTCGAATAATTGAAAACTGGGTGGCTGAAATCGGACTTGATCCTGCTGAATACGGAACACACTCTATGCGGCGAACTAAAGCCTCACTGATCTATGGACGAACCAAGAATCTCCGTGCTGTACAGCTTCTGCTGGGACATTCCAAACTAGAAAGCACAGTTAGATATCTCGGAATAGAAATTGATGATGCCCTGGAGATGGCTGAACAAACTGAAGTTTGATAAAATTAGCCAGGAGACGCGAATTTATTCGTTTCCTGGCTTCTCCATTGCAGCCGTTCACAAATTCAGCTGAATTTGTAAGTTTCGGCACACAGCGGACGTTCGTGGTTAAACCCGGCAAGTAAAATACAAATTCAGGTATGTGATAACATCTGCTGACCTTGCTTCCATTCGAGCTATCAGTGGAAAAGGATCGATATCGGACAAACTTGCTGTCATCTTGCATGCCGATATTGCGGGTTTAACGTGCGGGTTAAGCAAAACGAACAACTGGCTCACGAGCACATACAGGATGCGTTCCACCGCTTCAGCAAAATAATCAAATTGACCGGAGATTTCGAATGAGTTTTGTCGTAGCCAACAGAGTGTTTGTGAAGCTGCAGTATAGTGAGGAATTTGAGCAACGATTTCAAAATCGTGTGGGGCAGATAGATAAACAGCCCGGATTTGAACTAATGGAAATATTGAAACCTCATTCAGATGATTCTCCTTACGTTGTTATGACACATTGGGAAAGCGAGGAGGCTTTCCAGAACTGGATAGGTAGTGAAGATTTTAAATTGGCCCACCAAAATCCTATGCCGAAAGACGCTTTCCTGGAAGGTGGCGGGATTGAGCAGTACGAGGTCATTATTTCATCAAGCACAAACGAGGGCATCTAATATGAAAGGTCGATGCTTTTGCGGTGAAATTCAATACAGGTTGTCATCACCACCTCAAGAAGCCTATTACTGCCACTGTCGAGATTGCCAATACCTAAGTGGTAGCCCATTCCATGTATTGGCTATAGTCAAACGAGGCTCGATAGAATTAATTTCTGGGGCGACTAGTAAACATCAGCACAAGACACAAGATGGCTCAGATATGACTAGAGAATTTTGCTCAAAATGTGGAACACCATTATTTCTTTCAAGCTCCCGTTTTAATGATATACAAATGTTTACAGTTAATTCTCTTGATGATCCAGAGGCAATCAAACCATCATTCCAAATCTGGACGACAAGCAAGGTCTCGTGGACTGAAATTGATCCAAAAATTACAAGCCACGCTCATGGGGCACTAGCTGGTTAGTACGCCACAGATTATTCTCAGCAGCGGTCATTGCCGGCCAGCGAGCAATCGGCAAATTTCAGCACATTGCGGCCGCTCAGATTCAATACTCCAGGGACAGAAAGCGGCCAAATGCGACATCTTGAGTTAAATACATAAGGAGCAACCATGATTAATTTTTCAAATAAAGTCGCCTTGGTAACAGGTGGGTCTCGTGGGATTGGCGCAGCAACAGTGAAAGCAATCGTAGCAGCAGGCGGAACGGTCGTTATCCACTATGGGTCAAACAAAAAAGCTGCTGAACTGTTGGCGGCAGAAGTCGGCAGCGATCAATGTGACATGGTACGTTGTGATCTGAGCAAATCAGGCGCAGCCACAACTCTGTGGCGTGATGCCATTGCATGGAAAGGTAAAATTGATATCGTGGTCAATAATGCCGGCATTTTCCTTGCGGAAAAGTGTGATGGCTCAGATGAGGACTGGCAAAATCTGTGGCAACGCACTCTTCAGGTCAATCTGATTGCCGCGGCAGATTTATGTCGTGAAGCTATTAATCATTGGCAGAAAGAAGGCATCGGTGGTTCCATTGTCAATGTTGCAAGTCGGGCTGCGTTTCGTGGTGACTCACCTGATCACTGGTCTTATGCGGCCTCAAAAGGAGCGATAATATCTCTCACCAAGACATTGGCACGTGCTTATAGTGCAAAGGGCATCTACACCTATGCGGTGGCACCGGGATTCGTCTTGACAGATATGGCGCTTGCAGAATTTGAACTTGATCCAACATTGCGTGATCGCGTTGTCGGTGAAATTCCCTATGGCGATATTGCTCCCGCGTCTGATATTGCCAATGCCATTTGTTTCTTGGCATCTGGTCTGGTAACTCATGCCACCGGACAGACCATAGATGTTAACGGTGCATCCTACGTCAGGTAATGCGTTATTAATAATGTAGGCGATCATAGAAAGCGCTGCAGTCGGATAAAGTGCCCGCTACGGAGTAGAACTGAGCGCCTCAGTTGGGTCGGAAGCAGCCCTCACCACTTCAATTCTGAACGGCAGCTTTCCCGATAGCAGCCCTTTAAATTCTAGTTGTCAAAGGCGACATACGGCACATTGCGGACTTTTGAAGCCGCTCCAATTCAGGCAACGAACTATCTGATAGTTAATTTTGCTGGATGACCGCTACCACCAGTTTCCCAACAAATTCCTTCTTTTTAAATTCCTCTTGTGCTCGCCCCAGTTCTTCGAGCGCAAATGTTCCAGCGACCAATGGCTTGATTTTCCCCGAAAGGACATAGCCTCGGACAGCCGTGAAATCTCTCCGAGTACCTTGAGATGCACCATGTAGTTCCAGGTTTTTCAAATAAATTCGTCGCATATCAATTCCGACCATTGGGCCACCCATTGCACCACAGGTAGCATACCGTCCCTGGGGGCTGAGAATTTCGATGAGGTCGGGCAACAAGGATCCTGACACGGTGTCGACGACAACATTGATTGGCGCGTTCATCGTAATCTCTGAAACAGCCTCGATAAGATTTCCTTTTCCGCGGGTTATGGTGCCTTCCGCCCCTATGGCCATCACGGCTTCTTCTTTCCCTGCGCCAACAACGGCGTATGGAATTGCACCACGTGCCCTGCAAAGCTGAATAACACCCGAACCAACTCCACCGGAGGCACCTGTTACCAAGACTCTTTCACCCTCTGAAACACCTGTCCTTCTGAGCATATGCTCGCCAGTGATATAAGCGCAGCAAAAGGTGGCAAGTTCGACATCGGACAGGAAAGTCTCGACCGAGTGAGCATTCTCTGCGGGAACCGCTACGTACTCGGCAAAGCCACCGGGCCTACCCGACCCGATATAGTCATGACTAGGAATATCGTCCCCAGGCCCCGCATATATTCCAAAATCGACCATAACGCGCTGGCCGTTTCGGGAGGGGTCAATATTTGTGCCACAGCTAACGATCACGCCGGCAATATCAGCACCCTGAATTATTGGAAATTGCAGGGGGCTATCTCCAAATGAGGCGATAGCATCTGGGTCATCTGAAGCGCCATATGCACCTTCTCGAACCCAGATATCCGTATTATTAATGCCACATGCACCAACCTGTATAAGCACTTCGTCCGGGGCAATGTAGGGTGTTGGCCAGTTATTCTCAAGTACCAGCTTTTCCGGACCGCCGTGCCCAGTTAGCAGCATTGCTTTCATTGTTTTTGGAACTGACATTGCTTAGCTCACTTAGATTACCTGCTTATTGGAGGTGAAGATTATCACGATATGCCGGCATCAACACTGAAAGTACAAGATAACCAGAGATTCAAATTAAAGACGAATTAGGGCTTCAATTATCGTTTCCTAATTGTTCACAAGGGTTCGATTAGGGCCGTTAAACGCCGCTTGTCAATAATTTCTAAGAGTCCGCTAGGGCACTTTGCGGCCCCTGGCGTTTCGATTCTGAAGGTCAGCTTTCTCGTTAGCAGACCTTCAAAATTCCCAGATTAACTTCAGCTTCCGGCACAGGCTGTGTGAAAACCCCCGTATTGATATTTGCTCCCTCGTGCCTGGCCCTCAGGCTTCAGACAATCGATTTCAAGCGATTTTTATTTCC
>QIFK01000165.1 GCA_003230615.1 Nitrosospira sp.
GCTACAAGATCATTTCGTAAGCTTTAAATTACATTTTACATTCCTAGTATCAATTTACCTTTTCAGGTAGTACTTACAAAAATATCTACCCACCTATCCAGAAAGATCTGATGAATTAATCAGATTTATTTTAGTACCCTGGAAAATAAATACACTTCTAGCTTTCCTAAGTTATACCCATTTCAATGAAATTTAGAGCCAAGCTGCATACGTTACACCATTATATTTCACACGGTAGATACTTGCGTTGATGCGTGACTTCAAAATGGATTGTTTGTCGGCCATATCCTGATGCACAAATCAATATTTCTAAAGGACAGGACCTTGCTCATAAAGATAACATCGCGCAGAGTGCGTTGCACTGAATTCAATTGCTTCTGGATAAGTTTTAGAGCACAGAGGCATGGCGTTAGGACAACGAGGGTGGAAATGGCACCCTGAAGGTGGATTAACTGGCGAAGGCAAGTCTCCATGCAAGTGAATAACCTCTCGCTTTGATTCGAATTCAATTACTGGCACTGCCGACAGCAATGCCCGAGTATAAGGGTGCTTAGGATTTTCCAGTACTTCAACTACACTCCCCTGTTCTACAATTCTCCCCAGATACATTACTGCAACTTCATCGGCAAGGTATTCTACAACTGAAATATTATGGGTAATAAACAGGTATGCGAGTCCCAGACTATGTTGTAATTCTTTGAGTAAATTTAGAATCTGCGCTTGTACAGAAACATCCAACGCACTTGTAGGCTCATCACAAATTAGAAGCCTGGGATTAACTGCTAAAGTACGAGCAATAGCAATTCTTTGACGCTGACCACCCGAGAACTCGTGTGGATAGCGCCATTTGGTTTCCGGTGGTAAACCAACACGCTGTAATAACGCATCCACCTCTTCTCCTTCTGAAAAATTGGATTGGTGCACTCCGTTACTTACTTCACTATCATCTCGAGTGTTTAGCGCATTCATGCCTTCTTCAATGATGTCGACAATACGCATTCTAGGATTAAGTGACGAATACGGATCCTGAAATATAATCTGGAATTCGGCTCGCTTTCCTCTCAATCGTTTACGCTCAAGTCCTACCAACTCCAATCCATCGTAGCGCACACTACCTGCGGTGGGCGTAATTAATTGTAGAATGCTTTTCCCTACTGTAGTTTTACCGCAACCTGATTCACCTACCAGCGCTAGTGTCCTACCCGATGAAATAGTGAGTGATACACCATCTACTGCCTTGACATGACCAGCCACGCGCTTTATCAGACCTTTATATATGGGGAAGTGAACCTCAAGATTAGTGACATACAATAATTTTGAATCAACAGTAGAAGCTTGAGGTACGAAAATTATCTGAGAATCCGCTTTTTTTACTTTAACCTGATCCTGAACCTTAGCTACAGCATCTTTTCCATAAAGGTGGCATCTCACCTGATGACCCACATTTACCTCGCTCCATTCTGGTGCAATCGTTTTGCACAAGTCCCAAGCTTGGTCGCAACGATCAGCAAAACGACAACCAATAAACTTACCTGACAGTGATGGAACATTTCCACTAATTACTGCTAATCCGTGATCCCGCCTTGTTTTACTCGGTAATGCAGCAAACAATTTACGAGAATAGGGGTGCGCTGGGCTACGAAAGAAATCGTCACGTTCCGCCATCTCGACAATCTCACCTGCATACATAACTGCTATACGATGCGCCATTTCCGCCGCCACTCCAAGGTCGTGAGTAATGAGCAGAATCGCCATGCCTTTTTGATGCTGCAAATCACGCATAAGGTCTAGTACCTGAGCTTGAATTGTGACATCCAGCGCAGTAGTAGGTTCATCAGCAATTAACAGTTCAGGTTCACCAACTAACGCCATTGCGATCATCACACGTTGCTTCATTCCGCCGGAAAACTGAAAGGGGTATTCCGCCATACGTCGTTTTGCGTCAGGAATACCTACCTGACTCAATATTTCTAGAACACGCTTTTGTAGTATTCCGCCTTGTAAATTAAAATGCCGCTTTAGCACTTCTCCAATCTGTTCTGCCACTGTCAGCACCGGGTTTAAGCTCAACATTGGTTCCTGAAAGATCATGCTGATGTGCTTACCACGAATGCGACGCATGGCTGTCTCTGGCATTAGAAGTAAATCCTCACCACCGAACCTGATAGAGCCAGAGACTATCTCGCCCACTTCCGGTAACAACCGCATCATTGAAAGTGCAGCCATAGATTTGCCGCATCCAGATTCTCCAAGTAATGCGAAAGTTTCACCCTTAAGAATCTGTAACGTAAGTCCATCTACAGCCCGTACCGGTGTTGCGCCGGTATGAAGAATAGTTTCAAGATTGTCAATTTGTAGCAAGGAAGTCATAGACGGTTGGAACTTATAATTGCTAATGCGACAGGTTGAGTTTCTGATTTATCTATGTGACTACTGTGAAACAACTTTTCGGTTAACAAATGACAATGTTTTTATTCGTGGATTAAACGCATTTTGTACCGCATCGGCAAACAAATTAGCACTTAATACTAATGTGAACATAAAACTAAAGGAGGAGAGCAGCGCCCACCATACCATTGGTTCGCGCGCCATCTCCAGACGTGCAGCATTAATCATGGTGCCAAAACTAATCATAGATGGATCGACACCAACACCAAGATAGGACAAAACAGCTTCAGCTAGAACGAGTCCACTGAAATCCATGACTGTAGCAATTAGTACGATATGCATCACATTTGGAAGAATGTGGCGACTGATTATGCGCCAGTGGGAGACACCAAACGCATGGGCCGCCTGAATATATTCCATTTCACGCAGCTTTAAGGCTTCTCCACGTAGTAAACGACACAAACCAGTCCAACTAGTAACACCAAGTATGATACAGAGAAATAGTAGGCGCAGATCGGCACGTACAGCAATTGTATCGAATAATTCGGGATGAATCTCCATATATACCTGCATCATCAACACTGCAGCTGCAATCAGTAATACACTGGGGATCGAGCTTAGTGTGGTGTAAATATATTGGATCACATCATCAACCCACCCTCGAAAATACCCTGCCATAATCCCAAGTAGAAGCGCAAAAGGCAGCATTATCAGTGTAGTAAGTGTGCCGATTACCAAACCAGTACGAATACTCTTAAGTGATTGATAAAACACATCTTGCCCTACTTTATCAGTTCCAAAAATGTGGTAATGAGTAGACAACATCAGAGCAGAACCGAGCAATGAAAGTATCAGCGCAAGCATTATAAACATTGCATTCCAAGGAACCTCCGTTTCACTACGTAAAATAGCAAAAAGTGTCTGTATGAATTTCTTACCGCTCTGGTATGCCAATAATATGACCAACGAAGCTACAAATACGCACCAAACAAAAAGTCCAAATCCCACACCCACCACAGCACGCCAAGTTACATCGGTGGTGAATTGTATTTCTGGGTTGTCTAAATGTGCGCCGCCAAATTTTAGACGAGGAAACTCTCGCACCTGCCTACCTTCTGAAAGTTCGATTGTTTCCCTAGTGTAAAGATGTGTTGCAAATGGTGCAGAATAAGTTTTCTCAACATTTTTACGTAATGGCGTGACAATAACATCAAACAAACTTAGCACTTGTACACCATAAATTTTTTCAATATTGGTACTACTGTTGTTCTCTATAGCAGGACGAAAATGCACTGTATCTAGCAATCCAATAGAAACAAATAATGCCAACACTATAAGTGCCATCATGCCACTCGCACTCTGGCCTACTCGCCGCCAAGGGACCAGAAGGTGCTCATTACGCCGAATATGCCAAGCAAAAATAATCACCAACACCAATAGAAGATAGATAAGTGCATCAGTCCAAAGAATAACGGGTTTGAAAGGCATGGTTATTTTTGTAAAAAAATATTATTCCAATCTTATTCTTGGATCAACCAACGTATAGGAAATATCAGTCAATATCAGCCCAATGATATAAAGAAATGATCCTAAAAAAACCATAGCTCGCACCACGGCAAAATCTTGAGAGTTAATGGCGTCGATGGTATAGCTACCTAAACCAGGAATACCGAAGAATGATTCAGCTATAAGACTGCCAAGAAAAAGGAGTGGGATTACCACCACAGCACCTGTAAGTACTGGAATCAGGGCGTTCCTGAGTACATGTCTAAATAATACGATAGTTTCCGGTAGGCCCTTAGCACGTGCAGTGCGAACGTAATCCTTACCCATTTCCTCCAAAAAAATGGTGCGATACCAGCGGGTACTTGCACCGGCGCCACTAATCACACCTATGACCACGGGTAGCACTAAGAATTTACTCGCATCTAATCCACTACCAAAGCCAGAAATGGGCACTAAATGCCATAGCTTACTAATAAGGAATTGTCCGCCAATTATGTAAAACAGGCTGGAGATAGACATTAGTGCAACACACAATACTACACCCCAAAAATCGATGTAGGTAGCACGAAAAAACACCATGACCAATGCAAATGTAATGTAGGCAACAAGCCCTAGAAGAAATACCGGTAGTGCGATGGCAAGGCTTGGTAACATGCGTGTTTTTATTTCATGAGCAATATCACGCCCGTCATCGGCGCGACCAAAGTTAAAGGCAAACATTGCAGCTGATTTCTCAAAAAAAATAGTACGGATAAATTTCTGCACACCCTCCTCCGCACTATTAAAAACAAGAGGCTTATCATAGCCTCGCTCCTGCTTCCATTTAGCAATAGCCTCGGGCGTAACTCGTTTAATACCTAGTTGCATCCGCGCCATGTCATCTGGAGTATTGACTACGAAGAATAGTGTAAAGGTGATCAAATTCACACCAATAAGAATGGGAATAGCATAGAACATGCGACGAATAATGTAATTAAGCATTTTTCCCTTGTGCTCTTAAATTCTCAACCCCTATCCCCCGTTCCTTTCGACGATAAGCAACCACTCCAGGAACTAGGCCGACTAACAACACTATCAGACATGCCACCACAGGCCACAGTACTGGTTTATTCCAATTGTGTCGCTTTTTTCCCCTCAAATTGGCGTCTATACGGTAATACTTCATATTGTTATGTGAAATCCTATTAGGCTTCACATTTTTATACCAGGCATGATACAAACCGTAATCCTTGGGATGATATCCCCAGAGCCAGGGAGCATCGTGACGCAAAATCTTAACCATACGATCAATAATTTTCTGGCGCTCAGGACTATCCTCCATATTCTTCATTTCCTCGAACAAATCATTATATTCAGGGTTGTCATAATTAGCAGCATTCTCACCGTCGTTGCCAACTTTTCGTTGTGGCCCATGTAGTAGGAACAAAAAGTTTTCTGGATCTGGATAATCAGCGTTCCAACCCCATTCAAAGATTTGCGCATTTCCCTTACGTATCTTATCTTGAAAGCGATTGTAATCTGTACTTCGGACAACTAATTGAATGCTGAGTTTCTGAAACTGTTTACGCATCCAGTCTAGTTTTGACTTGTCCTCAGCACCACGTGCTGTGACATCAAAATACAGTACCAATGGCGCACTAGTTTTGACGTTGATACCATTGGGATAACCTGCCTCTGCTAACAAAGCCCTAGCAGTTTCGATAGGTTTGCGACGTGGTTTTTCATTTTCCCAATCATATACAATCGTGTTAATCCCCTCTTTACCGTAACGATGGCCGGCAATACCCGGTGCAATTGGCCCTTGTGCTGGAATACCACGACCATTGGCAAATATCGAAACGTACTCTTCATAGTCCACCGCGATAGAAATAGCTTGGCGTAATCTTCTAGCAGAATCTGTGAAACCACCAACTATAGGGTCTAACATGTTAAAACCCATGTAGTAAGTAGAGGTCGCTACCGCCGTCTCTAGTCGGATACCCTGGACCCTCATTGCTTCTGTCACAGTTGCCTCTCCCTGTCCCGTAATCTGTACGGCCTGATCAAAGCTATCAGAGCCAATCCCGGAGGCATCGTAATAGCCTTGCAGAAATTTGTTCCAACGTGGGATGCTCTCCTTGTCACGATAAAACTTAAGCTTGCTAATGAATGGCAACGGCCTTCCTACATCTGCTAGCAAACCCTTCTTCATATCTTCAGTTGTCCCTCCAACTGGATATGTTTCACCATGAAAGTTGGGGTTCTTTTCCAATATCATCACCAGATTCGGGTTATTCTCAGTTAGCATGTATGGCCCAGTACCAACAGGATACCAGTCAAGTGTAATGTTCTTTTCTGCCAACCCCTGTTGGGTATAAAAACGCTCTGCTTCCCATGGAATCGGAGCAAAAAAAGGCATGGCCAACCAGTACATAAACTGCGGGTATTTACCCTTAATTTTGATGCGATAGGTGTGAGAATCAACTACCTGTGCTCCCTCCAATGCATAATTGTTTAAATCCAGATAAGTGTCCTTGCCCTGTTTTCTTAACTGTTTCTTTGCCGCAGTTTTTAGGGTCGTCGAATATTCCTTGAGCCCAACGATGTAATCTGACATCAAACCAAAGATCGGCGAATGCAGTCTAGGATGAGCCAGCCGCTTAATCTCAAATACAAAGTCCTCCGCAGTCAGTTCACGCGTGTCAGTGTGAGGAAAATCATTAAGCTTATAAACCTTAGCTAAATCTCTAGCAGTTAAATTATGATAGAGAAATTTTCCCTGCTCATTTCTGGCGAAAGCAGGATGTGGTTGGTAGCGAATACCAGGTTTAATAGAAATTTCATAAATCGTATAAGCAATTTTTTCGTTATCAATACCATCAGTCAAACGCCTCCCGTTCTTATCAACATACTGTACCACTGGCATCTTCGTTGCCGAAAGAGGAACCAGCTTATAAGGACGTTTTAAATAGTGATATTGTAGTGGCGGCTCATAAACCTGCGCAGTGAACATAATTTCATTTGAACTATATGACTGCACCGGATCAAGGTGCTTAGGACGCTCAGCAAAAGCGCTATAGAGAATATTTCTATCCACATCAGCAGTAGGATAAGGATCATTCCAAGAATCACCACCACAAGCAGATAACGAGACCACAAAAAGTGCCGGTAAGTATTTGAACAGTACCTTCATTGGCTTTATAGTTTATCGTAAATACTAGGTTACAGGGCGATTGGTAAACCTCTACATAATGAAGATTTTATCGTGGCTCTTCAAGTACGATAGGCTCCTGAGCTATAATCCTCCAAACTTCAGGATAGAATACTTACAAGGATAGTATATGGGACTTCTCACAGACAAACGCATCCTCATCACTGGGCTACTCAGTAATCGCTCTATCGCTTACGGTATCGCCAAAGCTATGCAACGCGAAGGTGCAAAGCTCGCTTTCACTTATCAGGCAGAAGGAATACGCGAACGCGTTGAGAAATTGGCTGCCGAATTCGATAGTGATTTACTTTTTTCTTGTGACGTAGCAAATGATAATGAGATTACCAAGAGCTTTGATGATCTTGGAAGACGGTGGGATGGTCTCGATAGCATCGTACACTCTATTGCATTCGCTCCACGAGAAGCATTAAGTGGGGACTATCTAGAAAGCCTAAATCGAGAAGCTTTCCATGTAGCTCACGATATTAGCTCCTATAGCTTTTCCGCTCTGGCAAAAGCTGGGTTGCCATTGATGCAAGGTAGAAACGGATCACTTCTAACACTTACTTACTTGGGCGCAAAAAGAGTTATGCCAAATTACAATGTGATGGGACTAGCTAAAGCTAGCCTTGAAGCCAATGTGCGCTTTATGGCATCAAGTCTTGGTCCAAAAGGGATAAGGGTCAATGCGATTTCTGCAGGTCCAATCAAGACCTTAGCTTCGGCAGGAATAGGTGATTTTGGAAAACTGCTAGGATATACTGAAAAAGTTGCACCGTTACGGCGTAATGTTTCCATCGTAGAGGTAGGTAACGTCGCAGCCTTTTTATGTAGTGATTTTGCCAGTGGCATTACCGGGGAGATCACCTACGTGGATGCTGGGTTTAATAATGTTGCCTTCGACATCACTGGCCCATAACAAGCTTAGCTATTGCTTATTCTCGATTCTCTCTTTCATCACCGTTACATCGTACCGCTGTTTAATTGCCGCAAGATATGCTGATAACTCTTCTTGAGCAAATAATTGTTGTAGTTGTCTACTAAAGGTCTTGATTTTCTGTTCATCCGGTGGCTCTGCTTCAGTTACATCACTAATGCGAATTAGAGAAAAACCACCTTGAGAATTAACTATCCCAGTGTAGGCAGGTAGCTTGGTTAATTGAATCATGAAAATCGATCGTAAAATTTCATAATCAAGTCCCTGTGGCTCGTTGCGAGAAACCTGCTGAGTAGGACTCCACTTAACTACATTTTTTTCTCCTTTTAGTAATCGTTCTAGCTTCTCCCTACCCTCTTTCGCTGCCCGATCTGTTGCTTGGTGGCGTGCTACTAACTTGGTAATCTCCTCTCTAACTACATTTATTGAACGCATGGCTGCAGGCCTGTGATCAAGTACTCTTGCAGAAATCAAGGTGTCTTGTGTAACTTCAATCGTCTCAGTGTTTCGCTTGTTCTCGATCGAGTCCTCTGAAAATATTGCTTGCAACAGCTTTCCATTAGTGAAGTATGAAGGCTTACCTTCTTTCCTGCTGATCCAATCACTCTTCT
>QIFK01000172.1 GCA_003230615.1 Nitrosospira sp.
GTAATCTTGCACGCATGATTGCGTCCATCAATAGCGGATGGTTTCCACCTCTTCCCGAAGTAAACAATAAACGCTCACTGGTACACGTGGATGATGTTACCCAGGCATTATTGCTTGCGGCGGAAAACTCCGTGGCCCGGAATAAAACCTATATCGTTACCGATGGCCAGGTTTATTCCACGCGCCATATCTACACGTTGGTCTGCCAAGCTCTGGGAAAACCAGTGCCCCGCAGGACTATTCCCGTTACCATCTTGCGTCTGGGGTCGATATTTGGCGACATAATTGGCCGCGTAATCAGACGGCCCATGCCGTTGAATAGTGAGGTGCTGGAAAAATTACTGGGTTCGGCCTGGTACAGTTCCGAGAAAATCAGCCGTGACCTGGGATATCACGCACGACATACGCTGGAAACAGGCCTTCATGAAATGGTGGAATCGTACAAAAGAACGAGTAGAGTATGAAGAGTGAAATAGTTATGGAAAAGGTTTCTTTAAAAATAATTCCACTAAAAATAAAGGGGGACGAGGTTGGTTTTCGACGATCTCATAGTCTTTACATTGCTTGTACCAGCCTTTATCCTGACCGCATGGCTGACTTATCATTTTTGTAACCTCACGTCGTCGCGGTTCCATACCTTTGATTACCCGAATGAGCGTTCACTCCATATTTGGCCGATACCCAATCTTCTATCGCACACGCATCAAGCGTCGGCACCCGGCGGGCCTCGTAACCTTAATATATAGCTCATCGTCAGATATCGGCGTCAGCTATAATAACTAATTATATCCAAGGGATAGAGTCATGAGTCATATAAAAACAATCCTTGTTACTGGTGGTGCCGGCTTTATCGGCTCGAACTTTATATTGGACTGGATAGCGGAAACAGGTGGGAAGGTTATCAATCTCGACAAGCTTACCTATGCCGGCAACCTGCAAAATTTAGCAAGTCTTGAGAACAAACCACAGTATAGCTTCATTAATGGAGATATTAACGATCACAAACTAATCGAAGGTTTATTAACAAGCCACCAGCCCGGCGCAATTGTACACTTCGCCGCGGAAAGTCATGTCGATCGCTCAATTCATGGCCCGGAGGACTTTATTCATACTAATGTAAACGGGACATTTCATTTACTTGAGGCAGCACGGTTATACTGGACGAAACTCCCAGGCAAGCAACAAACAGAGTTTCGTTTTCTGCACGTCTCTACAGATGAAGTCTTCGGTTCTTTGGGACCAGATGACCCCCCTTTTACAGAAGCTACGCCCTATGCGCCTAACAGTCCCTATTCGGCGAGCAAGGCCGCATCCGATCATCTGGTCAGGGCCTATCATCACACCTACGGTTTGCCTGTTATTACCACGAATTGTACGAATAATTACGGGCCCTATCAGTTTCCTGAGAAGCTAATTCCCCTGACAATCCTGAATGCATTAGAAGGTAAGTCTCTGCCTATTTATGGGGATGGAAGAAACGTACGTGATTGGCTCTATGTCCATGACCATTGTGAGGCCCTGAGAATCGTATTGGAAAAAGGCCGTGTAGGCGAAACATACAATATTGGCGGCAAGTGCGAAAAAACCAATATCGAGGTAGTCAAAATAGTTTGTGCAATTCTGGATGAACTAAAATCCGAGTCTAATCATGCGCCGCATGCCTCGCTTATCAAATTTGTTAAGGATCGCCCCGGGCACGATCATCGTTATGCCATGAATATTCATAAGATAGAGCATGAACTTGGCTGGACCCCAAAGGAGTCTTTTGATACAGGCCTGCACAAGACAGTCGAATGGTATCTGGGTAATCTCGATTGGGTAGAAGGCATCAGTACAGGTGCCTATAAAAAATGGGTTGACACCAACTATAAAGACAGAGCAGCGTTATGAGAAAAGGTATCATTCTGGCTGGCGGTAGTGGGACCCGGCTCTATCCGGTGACCCATACAATATCAAAGCAGTTACTGCCAATCTATGACAAACCCATGGTCTACTATCCGCTCGCCACGCTGATGCTGGCGGGGATTAGAGAAATTTTATTAATTTCAACGCCTGAAGATACACCCAGGTTTGAACAACTACTCAACAATGGAGATCAATGGGGACTTAATATCAACTACGCTGTCCAGTCAGAACCTGACGGTATAGCGCAGGCTTTTATCATAGGCGAAAAATTTATCGGCAATGATTCCTGTGCCCTGGTGCTCGGCGATAATATATTTTATGGCCATGGTTTAACTGAACAGCTTCAACGGGCTGCTAACAGAGATTCCGGTGGTACGATATTCGCCTATCCGGTGCGGGACCCTGAGCGCTATGGCGTGGTGGAATTTGACCAAAACGGCAAGGTGTTGAGCCTCGATGAAAAACCGAAGCAGCCTAAATCACGCTATGCCATAACGGGGCTATATTTTTATGACCATCAGGTGGTCGATATCACACGCTCGCTCAAGCCATCGGCACGGGGTGAACTGGAAATCACGGATGTCAACAAGCGCTATCAGGAACAAGGACAGCTCGATGTGGAAATCATGGGCCGCGGAATGGCATGGTTGGACACAGGTACCCATGAATCTCTCCTTGAGGCATCGGTGTATGTTGAGACCATTGAACGTCGGCAGGGCCTGAAAATCGCCTGCCCGGAAGAAATTGCCTATCGCATGGGGTATATCACTACCGAACAATTAGAGGAACTCGCCGTACCCTTAAAGAAAAATGGCTATGGACAATACCTGCTTGGGTTGTTGCACGAACAAGTGTTTTAAAAAAACTTATCTGTAAGATTAGTTGCACCTCTGCGCACCCTATCTTAGGGGCACTTCAATGTGTGATAATTCCTTCTCCCCCAGGGACCTCGGTACCCCCTTGCGGGGTGGAAGGTTAGGATGAGGGAATATTAAAACCAATAAGTTATCCTTATTTGATTCCCTCACCCTACCCTCTCCCGGAGGGAGAGGGTATTAATAGAAGTGCCCTTAGGTATTACATGTTACGATTTACTCTATGAATGTCACCAAAACTGCAATCCCGGAAGTACTAGTATTAGAACCCAAAGTATTTGGCGATGAACGTGGTTTCTTCTACGAAGGCTATAATTCAAAAATGCTCGCAGAGGAGGCGGGTATTACAGATGTCTTCGTGCAAGACAATCATTCCAGTTCCATAAGGAACGTATTACGTGGATTGCATTATCAGATAAAACAATCGCAAGGGAAGCTAGTGCGTGTTATCGCCGGTGAGATATTCGATGTGGCAGTGGATGTCAGAAAAAACTCACCTACATTTGGCAAATGGATTGGAGAGAATCTCTCCGCAGAAAACAAGAAGATGCTTTGGATACCCAAAGGTTTTGCCCATGGCTATGTTGTTATTTCAGATATTGCCGAGGTACTCTACAAAACCACAGATTACTGGGCGCCGGAGCATGAGCGTTGCATTGCATGGAACGATCCTCCACTTAATATTACATGGCCGATAAAAGGCGAACCTAAGTTGTCAGAAAAAGATCAGCAAGGATTACCATTATCCAGAGCAGAATTATTCGATGATTGAAATCAAGAATCTTTCCCAGAGGGAAAGGGCAGGGGTGAGAGAATATTATAAATGAATGCCTCGTCCACGATCCTTCTTACAGGAAAGAACGGCCAGGTTGGCTGGGAGTTGCAACGCACCATCGCCCCCCTGGGTAATGTAATTGCCCTCGGACGACAGGAAATGGACCTCGCTGATCCAGATTCAATCAGGCGAGTCATTCGCGAGATCAAACCAAATCTTATTATCAATGCCGCTGCCTATACGGCAGTAGATAAAGCCGAAGAAGAACCGGAACTGGCTATGGCTGTCAATGGCACTGCCGTTGGTGTACTGGCCGAAGAAGCCAAAAAGCGAAACGCACTGTTTATCCACTACTCCACCGATTATATCTTCGACGGAACCAAGCCAACCCCCTACACCGAAGAGGACGAACCCAATCCTATCAATGCCTACGGGCGTAGCAAACTGGCTGGTGAAGAGGCCATAAAGCAAACGGACTGTGAACACATCATCTTCCGTACTAGCTGGGTTTATGCGGCACGTGGCAACAACTTTCTGAAAACCATATTGCGACTGGCCAGGGAGCAGGATGAACTTAAGGCGGTGGCCGACCAGTTCGGTGCACCAACCAGCGCGGAACTGATCGCAGATGTGACTGCACTAACGCTATACAGAATAAACGCCAACCCAACGCAAGAGCCCCCTCTCCCTCTGAAAGAGGGTTGGGGTGAGGGATTCAATCAAATCGTAGCGAATAAGCTAAGCGATACTTACCATCTGGTTGCTTCCGGAGAAACTAGCTGGCACGGCTACAGCCAGTTAGTATTGGAGACAGCAATCAAGAATGGTCATAACCTCCGAATTTCACCAGACCAAGTCATACCTATAAAGACAGCAGACTATCCGCTGCCCGCTAAACGACCGGCTAATTCTACTCTCGACACCATAAAGCTTTGTCAGACATTTGGTGTAACCCTGCCACCCTGGGAATTCCATATCAAACGAGCGGTTGCAGAGATAGTAGGCTGGGAACGGTAAGAGGTAAACGGTAAACCTCATACAGAACTCGAAGCTTGGAAAGCCGCCAAGACAAAAGCGATGAGGCCAGAATGGTATCACGCATTAGAACATTGTATTAATGATGCATTTTAGATTCTGAGCGCATAATAATGTACAAATTTAACAATCCTTTAATTAAGATCTGAGTTATTTTGTTATAGTTATTCAGACTTATTCAAAGCCAGCAGTAAGTAAGTGAAACATGTGATCGAGCAATGTGGATTGAAAATGGAAAAGTAGAATTGATTGGGGAAACAGAACCAGTAATTTCTGAATATTATAATCATGTGAAAAAATTATAAATAAAATACATACATACTAATAGATTAAATAAATTTAATTATTTTTTGAAATATGAATAATCCAGATTCTCTACAAGATATAGATGAAAAAAAGCGTGTAGTTGTTGTACTAGGAATGCATCGAAGTGGTACAAGTGCCATTACTAGAGGGTTACAAGTACTTGGTGTTGAATTAGGTGACAACCTAATGCAAGCAATACCCGATATTAATGAAAAAGGCTTCTGGGAAGATAAAGATATAATCTCTTTGAATATTGAGATTTTTGATGCTATTGGTTATGACTGCCTAACCAATATCCCTATTACGAATGCAGAGTTGACGAGCGATATTTTATCGCCATTTAGACTGTACGCTGTTGAATTGCTTGAGAGTAAAATCAAGAATATAACCGTTTTAGGTATTAAAGACCCACGTATTTGTCGGCTACTACCATTTTGGAAAGTGATCTTTAACGAACTGAAGCTTGAAGTCAGCTACATAATTGTTGTGCGTAACCCTTTGAGTGTGGCTCAATCGCTTAAACGAAGAGATGGCTTTAAAGCAGAAAAGAGTTATTATCTTTGGTTAGAGCACATATTACCAAGCATACTCGAAACCGAAGGAAGCCCCCGTTTGGTGGTTGATTACGATCTTCTTATGGATCAACCAGAAACCCAATTGTATCGTATAGCAGATCGGATTAATTTGTCTCTTGGGGTGGAGTTTTCCAGTAAATTTGAAGATTTCAGTAAGAACTTTCTGGATAAAAACTTACGACACACCCGTTTTCAAATAGGAGATTTGCAGCTTGATCCGAAGGTGCCCAAGGGCGTTATCGAATCTTATAGTGTCGTTCAAAAATTGGCCCGAGATGAATTGTCAATAGACTCATTAGTGGTTCGGGATTCATTCTTGCAATTGACGAAACATCTTCAAGAAATTTCTCCCGCCCTCTGTTATATGACAGCCTTGGAGCGATACGTTAAAAACCTCAACCAGACTGTAGCCGAACGTGATAAACAGATAGAATCTTTTCTTACGTCCACTTCATGGAAGTTGACTCAGCCACTGCGTTTACTTAAGGCCATAATACAAAGAATTATTAAGTGATTATTATTCAAAGGCTGTTAGATGTTAAGAGAACGATATGACCCTGAAAGTTTCTATTGTAATTCCAACAAAAAATGGTGGCGATTTGTTTAGAGATGTCCTGAATGGTCTTGAGAACCAGGTGTATACAGATTTACATGAAATACTTATTATTGATTCAGGATCAAGCGACAGGACTGTTGAGCTTGCTAAAGACTATGGGGCCAGAGTACATACTATCCGACCTGAGGAATTTAATCATGGAACAACAAGAAATATTGGTATTGGAATGGCAATAGGAGACATCATTGTCTTACTCACACAAGATGCAGTTCCAGGTGACAAATATATGATTTCAAATCTTGTCAGTGCTTTTGAAGACCAAAATGTGGGCGGCGCTTATGCAAGACAGGTACCACGATCTAAGGCAGATATACTTACAAAAAGGAATCTTAATAATTGGCTTACAGGTAGAGAAAAATCGGAAGTTAGATGGATACATGACAAAAAAGCATACGATGCAATGACGCCAATGGATAAGTATTTGTTTTGTAACTTTGATAATGTTTGTTCAGCGGTACGACGGGCAGTGTGGGAGAAATTCAAATTTTCCCATAGTGACTTTGGTGAAGATATAGACTGGAGTATGAGGATCCTTGAAGGGGGGTGGAAGATTGCGTATCAGGCGTCTGCATTTGTAATTCATTCACATGATAGATCAATTCTTTATGAGTATAAAAGAACTTATATGTGTCATAGGAAGCTTTTTCAGCAATTTGGTCTACATACTGTACCTACATTCCGGCATGTTTTGAGATCCATAATTTTATCAATAGTTATAGATTTCAAATATGTAATTCAAAATAGTGTCTCGCGTCTAGAACAATTAAGGCTACTTGTTAGATTACCATTCATGAATATTGCAAGTGTTCTAGGGCAGTATATAGGGGCTCGGAATGAGCGATTAGGTTTCGGGAAAAAGAAGACGGGTGTTTAGCGTGAGAATCCTGCTAACAACACATCAATATCTCCCTGAATATTTTTCAGGCACTGAAATACTTACTCGAGATACTGCTAGAGCATTAAAAGGGATGGGGCATGAAGTAAGAATTTTTACTGGCTATCCGGTGCAAGGAGATATTAAGGATGTGCAGAGATTCGATTCTTACATTTACGAAGATATTGAGGTCGAACGATTTAAACATTCTCATGTCCCCATGGGGGGGCAATCAAATGTTGTTGAGGCGGAATATAATTGTAGATATTTTGCGCAATATTTTGAAGCCTATCTAAGGCGTGTCAAACCAGACATCGTGCATTTTTTTCATTTGGGGCGCTTGTCGGCATCGGCAGTCGAAGTATGTGAGCGTTTTGGAATTCCAACTGTATTGACACCTACGGATTTCTGGCTTATTTGTCCAACATGCCAATTACGCTTACCAGATAATAGTTTATGTACAGGGCCTGATTTGATGGGGCAAAACTGTCTTCGACATATAGTCGCGAATACTCAGCCTGACGAAATAAAAAGAAAGGTATCAAATACACCATCCTGGTTGTTAGTAGTAGTGATATTTGCTATTAGGATGGGGTTTTTTACCGGCAATAAGTATGCGCAATATGTTCGAGCTTTATCTGAGCGACCGAGATATCTACGTGCACAAATGAAGAAGATAGATTGTATTTTTCATCCGACAAAAATTATGGAACAAATGCTGAAAAAAAATAACATCAAACCTAAAATGCTAAAACGATTACCATATGGTATCAATACTAATTATATACAACGAAGTGTTCGAGATAACAAGAGCAATCCTATTCGCGTGGGGTACATAGGAGGGCTGGCTGAACACAAAGGTATCCATATTCTGATAAAGGCATTAAATATTCTAAAAAATGAATCGATAGAAACAAAAATTTATGGTGGCTTAGAGGATTCTCCGGATTACGTAGATCAATTATATGAGTTAGCAGGAGATGACAAAAGAGTTAAATTTTTTGGATCTTTTCCTAACGAAGAAATTGGAACAGTTCTGAATGGAATAGATGTGTTAGTGGTGCCGTCAATTTGGTATGAAAATACACCCCTTGTTATATATTCAGCTCAAGCCGCCGGCTGCCCGATAATTGCATCAGATGTTGGCGGGATATCAGAGGTAGTTAAAGACTCTGTGAACGGGTTATTATTTCCTGCTGGTGATCCCCAAGCCTTGGCACTTGCACTGAAAACTCTTTCTCATGATCGTGATCTGCTGAAGCAAATGGCAGAGCGCGCCATAGAACCTTTATCTGCTGAAAGATATGCTTCTGCTCTTCTCAAGACTTATACTGATTTAGTCAGCCATAAGAGAGAGCTGAAATGAATCACTTGATTATTGGAGGAGGAGGATTTATCGGTTCACATTTGACAGATGAATTACTACGTGCGGGCCATAGTGTCAGGATATTTGATCGTCCTAATTTGAAAAGATACAGAGAATTTCTTCCTGATGAGTCTTGTGAGTGGATAGATGGCGACTATGTCAACCAGGAAGACCTCAAACGAGTTATACCTGGCAGTGATGTGGTGATCCATCTGGTTTCGACGACACTACCAAAGTCATCCAATGATAATCCGATTTATGATGT
>QIFK01000219.1 GCA_003230615.1 Nitrosospira sp.
AAGAAAGCGCTCACCCACATCACCTAGTTTTTTGGCATTCTCCTTTGCACAATGTTTTAGTATACCTTCACGAGTTTCGAAACACAGGTTTAATCCATCAAAGGCACCATAGCGTTCTTCCAGTACATCTACCACACGTAGTGATTGGAGGTTGTGCTCAAAGCCACCATGGTTTTTCATGCATTCATTTAATGCATCCTGGCCAGCATGGCCAAATGGAGTATGACCTAGGTCATGTGCTAGTGCGATGGCCTCAACCAAGTCTTCGTTAAGACGAAGGTTGCGAGCAACTGAACGGGCGATTTGAGCCACTTCCAAACTATGTGTTAGGCGCGTACGAAATAAGTCTCCTTCATGGTTAACAAAAACCTGAGTTTTGTATTCAAGTCTACGGAATGCAGCAGAATGAATTATACGATCTCGGTCGCGCTGAAATTCGCTACGTCCTAGAGGAGATTTTTCCTTGATGCGACGGCCGCGAGAGTTTTTTGATGATACCGCATAGGATGCTAAATCATACATTGACAGTACATTCTACAAGTGTTTCGGTTAGGATTGATATAGGTACATCAGAACATACCGTAGCCTCACCAATGCGTTTAAGAAGCACGAAACGCATTTTTCCGTCTTCTACTTTCTTATCTCGTTCCATTAGGCGCAGGTATTTTTCGGAATCAAGATTAGGGATGACAACAGGAAGCCTAGCTTGCAAGTAGATTTTTCGAATACGTTCAACTTCAACATCCCCAATTAAATTCATGCGTTTCGACAATTTTGCTGCCAGCAGCGTACCTGCGGCCACAGCTTCACCATGTAACCATACGCCGTAGCCCATTGCATTTTCGATAGCGTGGCCGAAGGTATGGCCCAGATTGAGCAGTGCCCTTACGCCACGTTCACGTTCGTCGGCTGCTACAACCTCAACTTTATTCTTACAACTACGACGTATTGCTTCATCCAATACATCATGGTTTCTTGCTAAAAGCTTAGTCATGTTCTGCTCCAACCAATCGAAAAATGCAGGATCGCGGATCAAGCCATACTTGATGATTTCGGCGATACCACTGTTAAATTCTCGTTCGGGTAAGGTGTTAAGTGTTGCGCTATCTGCCAACATCATGCGTGGCTGATAAAAGGCGCCGATCATGTTTTTGCCGAGGGGGTGATTAATGCCGGTTTTGCCGCCTATCGAAGAGTCCACCTGGGACAGAAGCGTGGTCGGGATCTGGATTAACGGAACCCCACGCATATAAGTGGCAGCAGCAAATCCAGCAAGATCACCAATGACCCCGCCCCCCAGTGCAACAATCGTAGTGCTGCGTTCACATTGGTTTGTTAGAAGAATATCGAAAATTTGGTTTAGTGTTTGCCAGTTTTTATATTCCTCACCGTCTGGCAGGATGATTGGGACAGAAACTATGCCATGACTTTCCAATGCTACTTGCAGCTCATCCATGTATAGGGGCGCTACTGTGGTGTTGGTAACTATGGCAACTCGTTTCTGCAACAGATGTGGAAGAATAAGGCTAGACTTGCTTAATATACCGCTACCAACATGTATCGGGTAACTACATTCGCTTAACTCGGGGGAAATTCCTACGGTAATGGTTTGCATGTTTGATTATTGGTATCAGGGGGCTACTAAATTAAAATCACTTACTTAATCTGCTACAACGTTTTCGTTTTAGTCTGATCGATTCTTAAAGCAGGGTAAGCGAGTTGTTGTGCGATTAATTTTACCATTTGAAGGATACTTTGTTTCCCACTTTCAACAATGACATGCGCTGTTTCACGGTAGATAGGATCACGTTGATCATAAAGCTCTGCCAGTTTTGCTTGTAGATCCAAGGTTTGAAGTATTGGCCGGCTATTGTCATGTCGCGTCCGATTCCATAAATCATCAACTGTTGCCCGTATATATACAATAGTGCCGTTTTGTTTTAGAAGCTCACGATTTTCCTTGTTTAGTATCACACCTCCTCCTGTTGCAAGCACTATATTATTAATTTTTAACAGCTCCCGCAGCATCTCTGCTTCACGTTTTCGAAAACCGGCTTCACCTTCTATTTCAAAAATTACGGATATTTTGACTCCGGTACGTTTCTGGATTTCGTGATCCGAATCGATAAACGTTTTGTTTAAATAACTAGCAAGGGATTTTCCGACAGTGGTTTTGCCTGCACCCATCATGCCTACCAAAAGAATGTTACTGTCTACTTCTTCCATAGTATGGTTTATTTTTTCCATTGGTATCTTTGGTTTGGCTGATTCCATTTAGACAATTGTAGCGGAAAAAATACAAACCGCGTAGATACAAATAAGCCGCATCAGATTAACCCGATGCGGCCATTACCTGCAGTGTAGATAGTTCTTCGTACTTATTTATCTTCGCATGAGAAAAACTTTCTATAATTAGCGCAGATTGAGGCTTTCTTTTAATATTCGTGGGGTAATGAAAACCATTAGTTCTGTCTTGTCGTCCTGTTTAGAAGTATTTCTGAATAACACCCCTAGAAGTGGAATGTCACCCAGTAGCGGAACTTTATTTACAGTCTTTAATTGAGTTCGACCGAAAATGCCGCCGATAACTACGGTGCCGCCATTTTCCACTAAAACTTGCGTGTTAACCCGCTTGGTATTGATCGCAGGCCCAGCAGGTGTCAGCTGCCCGACTGTGTCCTGACTGATGTTCAAGTCCATAATGATATTGTCATCAGGTGTAATCTGTGGAGTAACCTTGAGACTGAGAACTGCTTTCTTGAAAGAGATGCTAGTAGCACCACTGCTAGTGGCTTGCTGGAAGGGTATTTCAGTACCCTGCTCAATAGTAGCTTCGACTTGGTCAGCAGTCACTACGCGAGGGCTGGAAATAATTCGACCCTTGCTGTCGGCTTCCAGTGCAGATAGTTCCAGGTTGATCAGGGCACCATTACCGATTTTAATTAAACTGAGACCAAGTGCTGCAGGGCCACCTAGCACACCTGCAAGACCGGCAGCAGGTAGATTGACGTTAAGAGGAGGAACATTACTGGGGGCTGTGCCACCTGCTAGATCGGCGGAACCTTCGGTACCAGCAATGGCGCCACTAATTCCTAGGGCACGACTACCGATTCCTTCTACGTTCTTGACGCCAAAGCGTGCACCTAGATTTCGGCTAAATAGGTCAGTCGCTTCCACAATGCGAGCTTCTATCATTACCTGTCTAACGGAAACATCTATTTGCTCAAGTAGTTTGCGTATTTCTTCTAATTGAGTAGGGGTATCTCTTACAAATAAGGTATTAGTACGAGCATCTATGGCTACACTGCCCCGCTTGGTCAACATTTTCTGATTTGTGTCACCCAATAGCGCCTTCATTGCATCGGCCTTCTGGTAGTTCATTTGAAAGCTTTCAGTATAGAGCGGCTCTATGTTAGAAATTTGTTGGAGAGATTCTAGTTCAAGTTTTTCCTTAGCTGCAATTTCATCGCGCGGCGCAATCATAATCACGTTTCCGACCTGACGCTTACCTAGTCCTTTGGCCTGGAGCATGATGTCCAGCGCTTGATCCCAGGGGACATCTTTTAAGCGCAGAGTGAGATTGCCAGTGACCGTATCGCTGGTAATGATATTGAGCCCAGTAAAATCAGCAATTACCTGTAGTACCGCACGAACTTGTACGTTCTGAAAATTAAGAGAAAGTTTTTCACCAACATAGCCACTTTGGTTGGTTCTGCTCTTTGTGGGATCATTGGGGTCTTCTGCCAAAGCTCGGACATCCACGACAAATGTCGTATCTGCTTGGTACGCCGAGTGTTCCCATAGTCCCGTAGACTCAATTACTATGCGTACATTTTCTCCATGAGACGAGGTTTCGACGGTTTGTACTGGCGTGGCAAAATCTACCACATTTAACCGTCGTTCCAGGTTAGGCGGCAAAGTTGCATTAAGAAATTCGACAATTACATTTTTGCCCTGCTTACGAATATCAATTCCCGCACCCGGACCCGACAAATCAACTTGTATCCGGCCTTCTCCACCAGCACCACGGTGAAATTCCACATCACGTAAACTGAGTTTTTGCTCGTTAGGTTTCTTTTCAGCAAAATGTGCAGTTGTACCAGATGATGTATTTTCGGACGCCGCGTCCCAAAGGGTGATTAAAAGAGTTTTATCTTCAATTTTTGTATCATATGCAAGTGGCTTGGAAAGGTTCATCACCAAACGAGTCCGATTCCCAGACTGTACGATGTTAATACTGCGTAGCCCCTTTTCGCCCATGCTCTGTGTTTTTTTACCGAGTGCGTTAGAAGTATCAGGAAAATCAAAATAAATCCGAGCTGGGTCGTTTAAGGAGATACCTGCAGGGGGATTGGTAAGAGGTTGGTTCATCGATACCTTAATTACCAGGAGATTGCTCGAAGAGGTAGAAGCGATGATATTTTCGATGCTAAATTGAGTAGCCTTGGTAGTGGGTACTGTGTCCGGAGCGGCAGCGAATGTGGGTAAGACTACAGCAAATAATAGGCTGTATCCAAGCCAAGCATGAGGGTTTATAAGATTTGGCAGGTTCATTTATTCTACTCCTGATCTTCAAGCATTAAAGTGCTGATACGTTCAGCCCAATCACCAGTACTGTCCTGTACGATTTCTTTTAAATTTACTTCTGATTCCGAGATGTCGGAGATTAAACCAAAATTCTGTCCTAGGTAGCCTCCTGCTTTAACTCTATGCAGGGTACTATCAGGGGCCATAATAAGCGCGTAGGATTTTTCGTTTTGCTCTAGAGAGCCGACCATTTTCAAACTTTCTAAAGGAAACTTTTCCAAGGCTTCTTTGCGACGTTGCAGATCAGGCTGAAGCCCACCACCTTCACCTTTTGTCAGTTTGTTCTTACGGGGTTTGAAGGGATTAGGAATTTCAAATGCACTATAGGGAAAGTGTGAGTAGGGCTGGACCTCGGGTACGGGAATTACCTTCCCACGTAAGCCCTTTCCTGAGTCTTTGATAAATGCTTCCAGATCACTATGTGTTTCAATGCCACAGGCTGATAGAGTTAAAGGAAGCATAAATATCAGTAGACGGGTCCACTTCATCATTTACTCCCCTTCTTTTGTTTTGCGGTTTCCTCTTCATCCAAGTAGCGGAATGTTTTTGCTGTAGCGTTCATTACTAGTTCCCCCTTAGTATCGGGAGCAATGCTTATATTGTTAAGTGTTACAATTCGAGGCAGTTGCGAGATGTCGCTGGCAAATGCACCGATGTCATGGTAATTCCCGGTGACGCGAATAGTGATTGGCAGTTCGGCATAGAACTCGGAAATGATCTCGCTGGCCGCAGGTTTGAATAATTCAAACTGCAGCCCACGTCCCAATCCGGCATGGTTAATATCTATCAAAAGTGCATCCATTTCAGACTTGTGCGGCAACTGCTTCAAAAGTGCACCAAGAGATAGTTCAATATCCTTTAATTGCTGTCGTAAGATATCCAGATTAATTGCATCTTTCTTTTTTACCAGATAGGTCTCTTTAAGTGTTACTTCCTTTGCCTTGGCTTGTTCCAGAGACCCCCATTGTTCTTGCCAATCTAAGAAATAGCCAGCAGTTACAATTGCCACAAGTAAAATAGTAAGTGAGCCTGCCTTTATAGCTAAAGGCCAGCTTCCTGGATCCTTGGTGTTAAGTTGGTTTATCTCTTCTATTAAGTTCATGGCGATTTAAATATTTAACCCTTCTAGAGCTTTGCTATATCCTGAGTAGAGTTTCCGTCAGCAGCACTCTGGGGCGAGCGAACAAGAGTTACATTAAGACTAAACGCATTAAGGCGAGCGTTATTCACAGTAGATGCCTTGATTTCAACTAATGATGGTAATCCTAACCAAGGAGACGATTCCAATTTGCGCATCAAAGTTGACACTCGTGCATTTGACTGGGCATATCCGGTCAGATTGATAGTCTGATTGGTTTGCTTAATGCTTCGAAGGTAAACACCATCAGGAAGTAATCTCACTAGTTGATCAAGCAGATGTACCACATCAGACCGATTATCTTGCAAGGTCTCAACTACTTTCTTACGTGCAAGTAGTGCTTGGGTTTGCGCTCTTATTTGCTTAATTTCATCAATTTGTTTGTCGAGGATTGCGATCTGATTTTTCATATAATCATTGCGACTTTCCTGGTACTCGATTTGTCCGGTAATCATGATATGGACCATCCCTACAGTTAGGAGCCCGAGAAAAAATGTTATCCCAGCCAGGACGGCAAATTGTTGTTGCCGTGCTTTGCGCTTGAGTTCGCGATGAGGGAGTAGATTAAGACGTATCATGATGGATCAAAGGATCTCATAGCTAGACCGCAAGCTATCAGAAGCGCGGGAGCATCTGCACCTAGTAGCTTCGGTCTAACGCGATTAGATAGAGCCATATCAGCGAATGGATTAACAATTAATGTACGCGTCTGAGCGCGAGCTGCAACAATTTCGTCTAGCCCAGGGATGGCAGCGCAACCGCCCGCCAGAAAAATATAGTTGACCTCAGTATATCGAGTCGAAGAGAAGAAAAATTGTATCGCGCGAGCCACTTCTAATGCTAAGTTTTCGCAAAATGGATTTAGTACATCTGTCTTATAGTTGTCCGGGAGCTCTTCATTTCGCCTGGCAGTTTCTGCTTCTTCCGGAGAAAGGCTAAAGCATCGTTGAATCTCTTCAGAGAGTCGATTTCCACCAGACGGTTGATCTCGCATATAGACTGATTGTCCATTGAGTAGCACATTAATGCTCATGACTGTGCTGCCAATATCCACAACTGCAATAATCTGATCCTTACCACCATTGGGGAGTTGACGTTCAATTAGCTCAAAAGCAGTTTGTGCAGCATACGGCTCAACATCCATAACTACGGTTTTCAGACCAGCGGTCAGTGCTGCAGCTATGCGATCCTCTACTTTTTCCTTATGAGAGGCTGCGATCAGTACTTCAACCTCATCTGGATTATTCGGTGCAGGCCCAATCAATTGGAAATCGAGATTTACCTCGTCCAGAGCAAAGGGAATATATTGGTTGGCCTCAGTTTCAACCTGGAAAGCTAGGTCATCTTCACGTTGTCCTGCTGGAACAATGATTTTCTTAGTGATCACTGCCGCAGCAGGCAATGCCATAGCAACATTTTTGAGTCGTGTTCCCATTTTCTTCCAGCCACGTTCTAGGCTCTCACCTATCGCTTCTAAATTCACTATATTGCCATCAAGCATAGCGTCCTTAGGTATGGGCTCTACAGCATAACGTTCAACACGGTATCCGTTATCGTCTTTTCCAGACGCTGAGAGCTCAACCATTTTCACAGATGATGGACTGATATCCACACCTATTAATAGTGGTGACTTCATCTGAAGGAAATCCAGGTTTAAATTGATTTCTTTATTGAACATGGGGGAACTATCGGCAATATATATAAAAAAAATAGGTTAAAAGGTTTCAAGAATTATAAGTACATGCAAAAAATAATTTTGTTAGTATATTTCTCTTATAATCACAGGTGTTTATTGTGGCAGGACCTAAGGGCGGTCATTCTTGGAAGAAAGAGGTATATACCCCATAAATTGTAAAATTCATTAAAATTTACATGCCAAAGACCGTTGTACATCAATGAACGTTAGTGGTTATATAAGGTCACTACACCTTTTACGGTACTTTTTGTGGCAATATTTAGGGGTGCGGTACTTGCTGGGAGAGAGAATCTATTTAAATGATTTAAATACAAGATGTTAATTCAGATTTCACACTTCAAAATTTATTTTACATGTTAGCTCGTTTGTTTCTTTACATTATTGGGGCATTTTTTGCATTATGTCTCCTGGGTGCTCTTCTGATCACTTTTGCTGCGCTAGTTACTATACCAACTCTTCCATCGCTTGAAGTGCTGACTGACTATCGTCCTAAGATCCCCTTGCGGATCTACAGTGCAGAAGGTTTGCTAATTGGAGAGTTTGGTGAGGAACACCGAGATTTAGCGAATATTGATGAAGTGCCAGAGCGCCTCAAAAATGCAATTATAGCCGCAGAGGACGAGCGTTTTTATCAGCATGGTGGAGTGGACTACATAGGTGTACTGCGTGCTGCCTATTCTAATTTTACCTCTGGTGTAGTAAGACAAGGGGCAAGCACTATTACAATGCAAGTAGCGCGAAATTTTTTTCTGACTAAAGAAAAAACTCTAACACGAAAATTTAGTGAAGCTTTACTTGCATTCAAGATCGAACATAGTCTGAGTAAGGACAAAATTCTCGAAATTTATATGAACCAGATTTATCTTGGGCAGCGTTCCTATGGTTTTGCTTCTGCAGCTCGGGTTTATTTCGGGAAGACCCTGAAAAATATCAGTTTAGCTGAGTCTGCCATGTTAGCGGGCTTGCCCAAAGCACCCTCACGCTTTAATCCGGTGGTCAATCCTGCGCGTGCCAAGACACGACAACTTTATGTGTTGCGACGCATGGAGGAACTCAACCTTATCTCTA
>QIFK01000028.1 GCA_003230615.1 Nitrosospira sp.
CGCTAGTGCAACTTCAAACGCTTTGCGGTCAGGGTATGTCCGATGGTCTACTATGCACGTCTCGATATCGTACATTTTAGCTATCTCCAGTCCGGCTGCTTCAGGATTATTACTGATAACAGCAGCTACCCTGACCGGAAGCTTTGCTTCGAGCAAAGCTTTCATATTGCTACCACGACCGGAAATAAGAATGACAAGGGATTTCATTATAGTTGTTGTATGAAAGACACGACTCAATGCTGATCACTCGACCATAGTTCGCGCTTCACCTTTCCCGCATTGTTGAATTGTACCAATACGCCACACAATCTCTCCTGCGGAACGCAATACCTCCATCGCGGCTTCGACATGCTTATTCGAGATTATTAACACCATTCCAATACCACAATTGAATACGCGATACATTTCACGATCAGTAATTTTGCCTTGCTGTTGTAACCAGTGAAACAAAGGAGGCACATCCCATGCGCTCTTTTGCAATACAGCAGTAACGCCCTCAGGCAGGGTGCGTGGAATATTTTCTACCAATCCCCCACCTGTTATGTGTGCCATGCCTTTTATTGGCAAATGCTTCTGCAGCTCAAGCAAAGGTTTTACGTAAATACGAGTTGGCGCCATGATTACGTCCATCATCGTCCTACCATTAAAGTTAACAGATAAATCCGTGCGGTTCTCTTCAAGGATCTTGCGAATCAAAGAGTAGCCGTTTGAATGTGCGCCACTGGAAGCGAGCCCAAGCACCACATCACCTTCCATAATGGATAAGCCGTTTATGATACGATCTTTCTCAACCACACCTACAGCGAAACCTGCGAGGTCGTATTCATTCTCCAAGTACATGCCTGGCATTTCTGCTGTTTCGCCGCCAATTAGGGCACATCCTGCCTGTTCGCATCCTACAGCGATCCCCCTGACTACGCGCGTAGCAGTATCAACATCCAGTTTGCCGCATGCAAAATAGTCCAGAAAGAAAAGTGGCTCTGCTCCCTGTACCAAAATGTCGTTAACGCTCATTGCCACCAGGTCTATGCCAATACAATCGTGTTTCTCTAATTTAAATGCAAGTTTCAATTTAGTACCCACACCATCGGTGCTCGACACTAGTACCGGATTTTGGTAATTTTTGGAGATCTCAAATAGCGCACCAAAGCCACCGATCCCGGTAAGCACTTCAGAACGCATAGTGCGCTTGGCATAGGGCTTGATGTTTTCCACCAAACGATTGCCCGCGTCTATGTCAACACCTGCTTTATAGTAGGACATTTGGATCGACCCCAAATTTCCTTGATTAGATGAAGTCAAGTTGAGTTCTCGCCTTGTTACAGTTAGAGTTCAATTTTTAGCAACTATAATTTTACCGTAAATGGACCACAAACACCCCAGCGATTTACATAACCTATGGTGGCTAGCATTAGCCTCTATCGTAGGTGTATTGATTTATCTGCTAAGCTCGATCCTCACACCATTCCTTCTGGCGGGAACCATCGCCTATATCTTTAGTCCCCTGGTAACCAGAATAACCATATGGAAAATTTCACGTACTCTCGGCACGATACTAGTAATGACATTGTTGCTAAGCGTATTTACGGTATTTATTCTTATTATGGTGCCTCTATTCGAAAGAGAAGCTTCCCGGTTAATCGAGAAAGTGCCAGCCTATCTTGAAGCAGTTAGAAACAGCCTAATTCCTTGGTTAGAAACGCAATTTGGCATTAGCGTACAATTGGATATTACTCTACTCAAACAAACGTTGACACAGAACTGGCAAAGCGCGGGTGGGATTGTTGCCAAGTTAGTAACATTGTCCGCCAGCGGTGGCGCAGCGGCAATGGGATTTCTCTTAAATCTTGTATTGGTGCCGGTGGTGCTATTTTATTTACTACGCGACTGGACACAATTGGTAGGATTTGTCGACGAAATAATTCCACGCCATTGGTATAAACAAGTTAACGTGCTCGCACGTGAGATTGATCAAGTATTGGCTGAATTTTTGCGCGGACAACTTTCAGTGATGTTATTAATGAGCGTCTATTACGTAATGGGGTTGTGGCTTGTAGGGCTGGAATTTGCTTTGGAAATTGGGGTGATAGCCGGATTCCTAGTATTTGTTCCCTATCTCGGCATGGCCATCGCTTTTATACTGGCGACCTTGGTGGCGCTGATGCAATTCCAAGGATGGAGCGACTTGATCCCAATTTGGATTGTACTTGTTGTTGGACAGTTACTAGAAAACATGGTGGTGGTACCTTGGCTAGTTGGTAACCGCATCGGCTTGCATCCAGTAATGGTGATTTTTGCGTTGCTAGCCTTCGCCCAGTTGTTCGGGTTTGTTGGTTTATTGCTGGCGTTACCCGCGAGTGCTGTACTACTGGTTTGGTTGCGCCATGTACGCAAGCAATATTTGGAAAGCACTCTCTACAATTTGTAAATGAAGCAACTGCTGCTAGACATCGCCCCTCCCTCTCCGCCCACACTGGATAATTTTGTGCCGGGACGCAACTTAGAGCTGTTGCAAACTCTGGATAATATCCTTGGAGAGCGAGAGCAAGAACGTTTTGTTTACCTGTGGGGTGGAAAGGGATGCGGCAAAAGCCACTTATTACAGGCAGTAGTTGAAACCTACACACAAAACAAACTGGATGCGGCTTATATTAAGTGCGGTATCAAGCCTAACGTAAATGCAGAGTTTTCAGCAATTAGTGAGGTTGACTGTTTAACAGTAGATGATATTGATCATCTCAACGAGTCAACACAAATTGGCTTGTTTAATCTCTATAACCACATTCGAGATGAAGGTCATGCGCTTATGCTGGTATGTGGATCAGCTGCTCCAGCACAATTGAACTTGCGCAAGGACCTGGTTACACGTTTGGGCTGGGGACTAGTTTATCAAGTTCATGAATTGTCTGACGAAGAAAAAACACAAGCTATGAAGAGCCATGCTGCTAGCCGGGGATTTGACTTACCCCAAGTTGTATGTGACTACTTGCTGCGGCATGGACAACGCGATTTACCTTCATTGATGGCCACACTCGACGCTCTTGACCTGTGCTCACGTACGGATCAGCGCCAAATTACTATTCCGATGTTACGTGAATTGCTGCTTCCCACATCATGAATTTGGCCCTGTTTGATCTTGATAATACGCTTCTGATTAGTGACAGCGATTTCGAATGGGCACAATTTCTGATTGAACAACGGGTCCTCGACCGTGAGGTATATGAAGCACGTAACTTAGAATTCTATGAGCAATATAAGTCCGGAACCCTAGATATACATAAATTTTTGGACTTCCAGTTGAAGCCTTTATCACGCCATTCCCGTATTCAACTTGATGTTTGGCACAATGAATTCATGACAAAAAAAATCTTTCCGCTGATTGCGCCGGGAGCACATGAACTGATCAATAAACACATGCTAGGAGGTGATTTATGTGCCATTATCACGGCCACAAATCGATTCGTTACCGAACCGATCGCGCAAGCGCTAGGAATAAAAAACCTAATCGCGACCGAACCGGAACAGAAGAATGGCGAATTTACTGGCCAAGTTTTAGGAGCGCCTTGCTTTAGAGAAGGGAAAATAACGAGGTTAGAAAACTGGTTAGATGAGCGTAACCTGACTTGGCTCTCGTTCCTTGAAAGCTGGTTTTATAGTGACTCCCTAAATGATATACCATTGCTTAACAAAGTAACTCGCCCTGTAGCGGTGGATCCTGATACAACACTTAAAAGATATGCGAAAAAAAACAACTGGCCCATCATCAGTCTACGATAAAATTTCGGTTAACGAGCCGTCTTTATGATATTTTTCTATTTCAATACGTACCAAGGTATTTTAATTTTTACAAAACCGCGTGGCCCTCGCTAAAAATCCCTTAACACTACTATTCATTTTTCTTCTGCTCGCTGTAGGAAGTTTATTTTTTGGATTATTGTTTGGCAGCGTAAATATTCCCACCTATAAAATAGCCCACATATTATTATTTCCAGCAAATGATGCTACTGCCCAGATAGTTTGGCAACTTCGTTTACCACGGGTATTAGCATCATTTGCCTGCGGTGGCTTACTAGCACTTGCGGGAACATTGTTACAAGTGTTGTTACGTAACCCGCTGGCAGATCCTTATATTCTCGGCGTATCTGGCGGTGCGGCAGTGGGTGCGCTTACTGCAATGCTATTGGGGTGGGGGTTGGTGCTAACCAATTTAATATCTCTGGTAGGTGCGTTGATTGCAATTGCAGTTGTGTTTGGGTTGAGCTTTCGTACTGGCAACTGGAACCTCTATCGATTACTCCTAACGGGGGTAGTGCTATCTGCTGGTTGTACCGCACTAATTACCCTGCTACTGACTCTTGCGCCAGCCAATAATGTGAAAGGTATGTTATTTTGGTTGATGGGAGACGTCTCTCGTGCTGAAGAAATATTGCCCGCGTGGATTACCCTTTTGATTGTGGCAATTGTAAGTATGATCTTTTCCAGAAACCTTAATGTTCTGAGTCTTGGCCAGATGAAGGCAAAAACACTAGGTGTAGCAGTGCTGCCATTACAAGTAGGAATTTACTTTTGCGCTTCGTTAGTAACCGTAGCAGCACTGATGTTAGCCGGTGCTATTGGCTTTGTTGGCCTTATTGTTCCACATGCCGTCCGTTTGCTAGGTGTTAACGACTATCGCTGGTTGTTGCCCCTGTCCATACTATTAGGAGGCTGTTTTCTCACATTGGCAGATACGCTGGCACGTACCCTGTGGGCACCCCAGCAGTTGCCAGTCGGGGTGTTGACGGCACTGCTGGGTGTACCCATGCTTTTATTGTTGCTGTCGAAAAAACGTTGATTGCATGCCTGAGAGTTTAATAGAGTAGAGTAGCTGTATTAGAAAAACTATTATTCTGTTCAAACCGTTGCATAGACTAACAATTTACAATTAATGCCAGTTCCAGATTTGAAGTAAAGCTAGGTGACAAAAAAACAAGTTTCACAGACAACATGGGATAGTACGAAAGGAACGAGCGATTAAACCAACAGAAAGTGTCTCTAATAAAATGAAATTGGAATTGACAACCTTCACATTACACTTGAAAAAAGTTTAGACGCAACAGGTTATGCAGCATAATTCTTTTTTTCCATTTTTGTAGTAATGAACCCTGCTCAGTTTTCAAGGTGGCTTTTCGCACCATTATCCATCTCACCTCAAGCTCGTGGCTGGTTACAGAATCGAGGGTCTCTTACACGCCTCATTCAACTACGTTGCAGAGATTTTCGTGTTGAACCAGTCTTCCAATCACTTGCAACAGCATGTGAGGACGAGTTTGCTGTGTTAGGCTTACGTCCTAGGGAATTGGCACATGTTCGAGAAGTCTATTTGTACTGTGGCAAAACCCCCGTAGTGTTTGCTCACTCTGTTGTGGCAAGAAAAAACCTACGAGGAGCATGGTGTGGATTAAGTAAACTCGGTAACAAATCTCTTGGTACGATGCTGTTTACCAACCCAGTTGTAAAGCGTACACCCCTTCAATTCAAAAAACTGAATTCGGGTCATCCGTTATTTCATCGAGCCTGCCAAGATTTACAACTAGCCCCTTTTAGTTTGTGGGCGCGTCGTTCCTTATTCAGCCTGCATGGTCAGCCCATACTAGTTACCGAAGTATTCCTTCCCTCCATCCTGGACTTAGTATTGTGATTATCTCAGAGCGCCTAGAGCATTATGAAAAGCTGATGCGTCTGGATAAACCCATTGGCATTCTGTTGTTACTATGGCCTACTCTATGGGGTCTGTGGCTTGCTGCAGATGGCATGCCAAACTTGGCCATCGTGTGGGTGTTCGTTCTAGGTACGGTACTTATGCGCTCTGCTGGCTGCGTGATAAACGACTATGCAGATCGCAATTTCGATCCACATGTTGAACGCACCAAGGATCGACCGCTAGCAACCGGAGTGGTGAGCACCAAAGAAGCGTTACTTTTAGCAGCAGGTCTGAGTTTCTGTGCATTTCTCCTAATTCTTAGTCTAAACCGCCTTACCATTGTATTGTCGGTATGTGCGTTGTTTCTTGCGGCGAGTTATCCGTTTACCAAACGCTTCTTTGTGATTCCACAGGCGTATCTCGGTATTGCTTTTAGCTTCGGCATCCCGATGGCATTCGCCGCACAAACTAATGAGCTGCCCATAGTCGTGTGGCTGTTAATGACAGCGAATCTATTCTGGGTAGTTGCCTACGATACTGAGTATGCAATGGTGGATAAAGCCGACGATCTCAAGATTGGTATTAAGACCTCTGCAATCAGTTTTGGGCGCCTTGATGTAGCTGGGACCATGCTGTGCCATATAATTTTTCTAGGCATCATGATTAGTGTGGGGCAAATCCAAAAACTGGGTGTTATATATTATGTCGGCCTTGGGGCTGCACTAGGCCTTATAATGTACCAGTACCACCTGATTCACGATCGAATGCCGGAACGTTGTTTTAAAGCTTTTCTTCATAATAACTGGGTAGGTGCAACTGTGTTTATCTGCATTGTGCTTGATTACCTCATAGAAACAACATTTTAAATACTCCACCAATGAAATATAAAGATCTACGTAGCTTTCTCGCACAACTAGAAAGTAAGGGCGAATTAAAACGCGTTACAACTGAGATTAGCCCATACTTGGAAATGACCGAAATCTGTGATCGGTTGTTAAAGACTGGTGGCCCTGCCATTTTATTTGAAAATCCCAAAGGACATAACATCCCTGTATTGGGAAATTTGTTCGGTACGTCTAGGCGTGTAGCAATGGGCATGGGACAGGAATCAGTTGAATCTCTTCGAAAAGTGGGTGAACTCCTAGCATATCTTAAGGAACCAGATCCACCCAAAGGTTTTAAAGATACATGGGACAAATTGCCAGTGCTAAAGCAAGTTCTTAACATGGCGCCAAAAGTACTTTCGAGCGCGCCGTGCCAGGACATAGTTTGGGAAGGCAAAGACGTAGATCTTTGCAAATTGCCGATCCAGACATGCTGGCCGGGAGATGTCGGCCCACTGATTACTTGGGGATTGACTGTCACCAGGGGGCCGCAAAAAACACGGCAGAATTTAGGTATTTATCGTCAGCAGGTAATCGCGCCCAACAAGCTCATTATGCGCTGGCTAGCCCATCGCGGCGGTGCACTAGATTTTCGTGATTTTTGCCTCGCCAGTCCAGGGCAACCATATCCATTAGCGGTAGCCCTGGGAGCGGATCCTGCAACCATGCTCGGTGCGGTTACTCCAGTACCGGATAGCTTAAGCGAATATCAGTTTTCTGGATTGCTTCGCGGCACAAAAACAGAAATTGTAAAATGTCTGGGTCATGATTTACAGGTTCCAGCAAGCGCAGAAATTGTGCTAGAAGGGTTCATTTACCCAAATGAAACAGCCATTGAAGGACCATTCGGTGATCACACTGGCTATTACAACGAGCAAGAAACGTTTCCAGTATTTACAGTTGAACGCATTACCATGCGACATAATCCGATTTATCACTCCACTTACACTGGTAAACCACCAGATGAGCCAGCGATTCTAGGCGTAGCGTTAAACGAAGTATTCGTGCCGCTACTGCAAAAACAGTTTCCAGAGATCACCGATTTCTACTTACCACCAGAAGGCTGCTCCTACCGAATGGCAGTGGTAAGCATGAAAAAACAGTACGCGGGTCACGCCAAGCGCGTAATGTTTGGTGTGTGGAGTTTCTTACGTCAGTTCATGTACACAAAATTCATCATTGTCACCAACGATGATATAAATATCCGCGACTGGAAGGAAGTCATCTGGGCGATTACCACTCGCGTTGATCCAGTGCGTGACACGCTGATCGTAGAAAATACGCCCATAGATTATCTCGATTTTGCCAGCCCTGTATCAGGGCTGGGCGGAAAAATGGGCCTGGATGCCACTAACAAATGGCCCGGAGAAACTGCTCGCAAATGGGGTACACCGATCGTGATGGACCCAGCAGTACAAACTCGAGTAGATGAAATCTGGAAAGATCTTGGAATTTAATCTGCATCTCGCCAAACCCACAGGGAAACTCAAATAAGCAAAATCAAGTTATAGTCTGTCGGATTTTTTTACACATACTTTGCTTTACGCTTGTGCCATACATCCATCCCTCTGTATAACAATGAAAAAAAATTATGGTATAGAAATTGCTTCTGTATCCGTTATATATGGAATATGACTAAAAAACATGTCAAATAAGTAACATATTGTGATTTCTCACACAGAATTCCACGTTCGATAGTATTAGCATTATTTTCAATAAATATTTTAAACATCACGT
>QIFK01000135.1 GCA_003230615.1 Nitrosospira sp.
CCATCCCCATGTACGCAAGCGAGGCCAGAAATGCCTCTTTCAACCAACGCCCGAGTGCAACAAACTGTGCCTTGCGCAAGCCGGGGATAAACACCGTGTAGCGCGTGGCATCATGGCAAAACAGCACACAGTTGCGGCGGTCAATGGTGTAAAGATTGGCGTGCCAGCTCCCCAGTGGGCTGGTTACAGCGTGCGCTTCCTTGCTGACATCGGGTAGCTTTTTTGCCAGTTTTTGGGTGCAGTGGATAATCATGCGGAATCTTCCCCGTAATCGACTCGCACTTCGCCGCTCATGAGTTTTAGTAATAGCACGTTTTCAAAGCGTTCTCGCTCCGGTGCCTCACTGTCCGGGGCAATGGAAGGCGCGTAAATGTACTGATAGCCGGGTTTTTCAAACAGTTCGGTGGCGAGGTCTTCGATGGCGGATTCGGTGATTTTGGTCATTCTTCTTTCCCATGCTCGCTGATTATGCACTCTGCATCACGCTCATATGATGTAGCTATATCTCTAAGCACAGCCGCAAATCTCGGATATGCTTCATTTTCTACTGCATTTGCTTTCTGCCGCCATTCCTCCGCTAATTCACGCTCGGGTTTTCCCGTTGGGTCAACCCAATGTACTCCGCGGGAATTAAATACCTCGTTTCTAAATCCATCACGTAGTGATTCTGCTGATCGATCATCAAGAACAGGCAGCACAGCTTTATTTATCCAAAAACCATCTGAGTCCTCTGGTGTATAACGAAGCACCTTCCCGATCTCGGTTAACGCTATATCGAGACGCCCAGCTTTTTTACAAAGCTCCTTGGCATCACTAAACCATTGAGCAAATTGATCTCCAGAAAAAGTATCATCGCCTTGCACACCGGGAGTACGTTTCCAGTCATAAAGAAGATGCCATGCATTCGTAGCAATTTCCCTTTTATTCTCATCAGGCTCAACATCTTCGCTTTTCTCATCTTTTGAGCGATAGATGAGTGAAATAACTTCACAAAAGAAGCCTGGATCAGAAGACAGTTTTTTATGAAGAAATCTAGGCTTTGCTTCACCGCGATGCCGAAGCAATGGAAGATATTGCCATTCAACATGACACATCTCATCAATGGGTGTTGCTGGCTCTTTTTGCAGTGCAGCAATCAAGTCGGTTACGTGAGTGAAACCAAGGCTGTTTTTTTCTTCGTTGCTTGAAACAGCTTGTACAAGTGCTGCAATGGAACGCTCTATATCTAGTGGTAATTTCTCATGAATTCGATTATATAAACAGTCGATTACAGAAACCGGACGCCCAACTTCAAGCAACTTATCAATAGCCGGAATCAGGTCATCGTCAGTTTGATAAGGATTAACATTGGCACTTTTCCAATAAATCCTCTCTTCATCACCTAACCAAAGCTCTGCACGCTTCCATGTCTCAGCAATAAATGGAAGAAATACCAACAACTTACATATTTGCTCTTGTTTCCACGAGGATTTATCCAAGCTATCTACCCAATCCCATCCTTTTTTATGAAATCTTCCCCATATATAGTTTCCTATAAATCTTTCTTTTGTATCTGTATCGGAGAGCAGATAACCTGGCAACAACTCACGGTCTAAATCTGACGAGCCTACTTCTCCTAAGGCCGTACCAACATGACCTGGCGATTCTACTTCTTCAATAAAATCAATAATTGAATTTAATCCCCCTTCATCTAAGATCTGCTCCACAGCCTCGCGACGCTTCTGTGCAAGTTTTTCTTGCTGCTCTCGCCAATTTCCATTCTCATCATATAGATCAAAATCTCGATTACTAAATAACCGCTCACTCAAATATATTGTATTTTTTGGTTGTAACTTCTGGGCAACATCCTCTATCTTTCTAACTATATCTTCAGGCAAAGCCCATTTTGCGTCGGAGAAACGGCGATGCTTATTTACAAATTCAGTTAATTTCTCCCAAATAGGTGTTTTATCAGCTTCATTCAGCTCGGTAATTTCATTAGATGACAAGTGTTCAAGAAAGACCTCAAATGAGGGTTGGGGCAAATTATCCATATTGCCTACTAAATCCATGGCCTTGGGGAAACCTTCACATGCCATTTCCACAGTGATTACTGCATATTGCTTAACTTGCTCCCAATACTCGGCATTTGTAACCCTTGGTTGCCAGTCACCTGATATCGGGTTTCTCCATTTAGGCTTATGCGTTCCCGATGTAGACTGGTGACCGCTTGGCAAAAGTTTGAGTAAAATTTCCCAGGCTATCTGTGGCGAGTCTTTACGCACTGCTCTGATAGCAGAGAATCGTTTTTGAATTGGCGCTAGTGTTTGTGGATGCCAAGGAAGGAGAATGTCAACAATTGAATTTGCAGGCCTGTTTGCCCATCTGCCGCCGGGATCATGCTCTGCCAACTCCGTTAAAATCACGCATACTCTTGATAAATAATCCTCATCCCATGCCAAAGCCTCTAGAGCCCAATAAAGGCCAGTTAAATAATTGCCACCTGTAATACCATCACCTTCTTGCTTAAATAATTCATCAAATGGTGTTGGATTTTCTCTTAACGCAGACTCTACGGAATTTAAGAACTCACCTGGATCTGCCTCCGCTAATGTTGGTAATAAATAATTCAGACTTCCCCATAGTTGCCAACTAGCACCAGAAAATATTTCCCTAATGGCAATGCGTGCAATATATTTTCTTTTATCCGGCGAGCAGTTGTTTAAAGATTCACCGTTTATACCTATCCATGCAAGTGCTTCGGATAACCCCTCTCTAATGTTTTTTGAATAACGTAATTTTTTATTGTACATCCCTGCCATATAGTGTTTATCTGGATCAAGATCGAACTTTGGATCCTCCTCCTTAAACACCTGAACACAGGCTTCTTTAATATAAACAGTATGCTCATCAAATATTCTTGACTTTAAGTGTTCCCACAATAACTCTCTATGTCGAACCTTCCATGTGACCCCATCAATAAGCTCTACTAACGGATTTTCTGCCTGCAATAACTCACGTAGTGTTCTCTCTAATTGTTCATAGTCCTTAACAAATAGTTTTATAATTTCAACATCTGATTCATCGTCATCCCATGATCCGACAATATTAGCGATTATTAAGGCATCAAGATCATCCTTACTGTATGTGCTGATATCTATTATCTCAGCCGAATCAGCCCCACCTTCATCTTCTATTGCCTTAATATCATCTTCAACATCAATAGTTTGCTCACTGACATATCCAGACTCTGATTCAACTGTTCCCAGCAGCTGCGCAAACCCACTTAATTTTTTTAGGTACTCTGGCTCACTAGAGAAACTATATCTCGCCATATCTTTCACGGAGCCATCAAAGTCTCCCATGACTACAAGGTATGCGTCCCTCTTTAATGATGTAATGTTTTTGAGCAGACTGTCTACTTCTGGAGAAACATCTTTTCCATAACTGCACCAGTATATTACTCCACCACCTTTTTCTTTATACGCATTTTCTATTGCTGTCATTAACAACTTATCACGCCCACTATATCCGGCAACAATGAAATGCTTATTATATAAATGGCGACTTAATGCCAATTCAAAGTCATCGCTTTGCGTATCAAGCTCGGTACTGGTATTTTTTAGGGCGCTATACTTATAATCACCATGTAATGCTACAGAATATACATCGCTTTTTGGTATTGGCTTATGTATTAAATCGGCTGTTTCGATCGTAATTTCTCTAACGCTAACCCCTTCGGACTGCAATGCCTTAGTTATCAAGCCATCAAAGTTTGTAGTCAGAAATATCTTGAAAGCTCCTTTTTTCGCAAATAGCGTCAAAGCCTTATACCCTAACCCAGGGTCTTTGCCCTCAAAAAGCTTCTCGAAATACCTTCGCCTACCTTCATTATCCACACAAAATTTTTCCGCATAATATGAATACTCTGTTGGATCATTCTCCTTAGGGTACCCACCTTCATTATCTAACCATTCCTGAATCTTTTCTCTAGACTTTGTATCATTAAGGTCAATGCTGTTGATTTCATCAAGATGATTGCTCTTATATAATTCGGATTTCCATTCCCATATACACTCTTGTGCCGTGGGAACGCCGGAACTTTTCGAGGCGCCTGCACCCAACAAGACAACATGCTCAAGATCAATATTTTGCTTAAGCTGCCTAAGAAACTGGTCTTTATCAATCTTTTTATATGAACCGCTCATGCCACCCTAACCTCACCACTCATTAGTTTCGGCAGCATTGTATCTCGTAGGTTTTCTAATGTACGAATCTGGATATGGTTGTATTCGATCTTACTCCATGCGTTATCAGCATATTCAGAAAATTCATCTAGCCTATCATCTGGCGGCAACTTGAATTTCAGACATTCAATATCTGACGGCTTCAGCGATGGGTAAGTCGATGTTGAAGCCTCTGCAATTGAATGCAGATATTCCGTCATGTCACTTGTCGTCAATAATATGAAAATAAAGTGAGGATTGATCTTTTCGCAAGTTATCACACAAAACCCGGTCGAGACGATAATATCTTCATCGGGATTTTTAATTATTCCGTAATGTTTCTGGTTAGGCCGAACGGTAGAAATCAATACATCATTATGCTTAACAATTCGTCGCGCCCTGCTTGGTGCGTCACTCATATCTAACGACTGGAAACCCTCAATTTTACCTTCAGTCAAAGATCCAGTATCCAAATATCGAATTCTTTTGAGTTTAGTATTCTTGGTTATGCTTGAAACATTTGTTTTAACGAAATCACCGACCCTAACTGTTTCCCAATCCTCGTGCGCTTCCTCCACAAACCACTGTCTGAAAAGCGTTTCGGCCATGGCTTCGAGGGTTTTGTTTTGGCGGTGGAGCAGGTCTATTTTGTCGTCGAGACTGGAAAGGACTGAGGCGATGGCTTTTTGTTCTTCGAGCTTCGGTATCGTAAGTGTTAATGCTTTTAATGAAGAAAGATTCAACGTTGGCTGGACTGTATCATTTGTATTTCCATACATTTGAAATATCAAGTCTTCAGTTTTAAAACAATACTTAATAAATTTTTTATCGTAACAATCTTTAATTCTGGCAACGCTAACTGCCCTGGCAACATTCCATCCTTTCAATTTATCTGGAACAATGGCACATTCCCCAACACTACCAACTACTGTGATCAATAGTTCGCCACCAGAAAGCCTGGTTCTTTGATATTTCTTTTCAATATCAGATGAAACCCTTAAAATATCACCTGTTTTTATATATCCATTTTTAATATCATTGACACGAACCATTGGAACAGAATCAACTTCAGTGTGTGAGCCTGGTTGAACTATTCCATATGAAAGACTTCCATCAACAAGAACATCTGAAAATCTGACATTTTGCCAGTCACCCATTAACTTTCACCTTCGCCAAATTCTCCCCAATCAGAGCATTTAATCTCGTTTCTTCTTTTAATTGTTGCTCAAACTCAGCCTTGAGTTTGCTAAACCGCTCATTAAAATCAAAATCATCTTCATCATCGGGCAGGCCCACATATCGTCCCGGTGTTAACACATAATCCAGTTCCTTGACTCGTTCAATGGATGCGGAATTGCAGAAGCCTTTGATGTCTTGATACCCCTCACCCCCACCCTCTCCCTCAAGGGGAGAGGGGGTATTGCGCCAAGCGTGATAAGTGCCGACGATGGTGGCGATATCTTCTTCTGAAAATTCTTTTGTTCTACGGTTAATCAAATGCCCCATGTTGCGGGCATCGATAAAGAGGATTTCATCTGCCCGTGCGTTGCACGCAGACGGGTCGGTGCGGTTACGAAACTTGCCGCCTGCCTGCCGCGCTTCGCTTGGCGCAGGCAGGTTGGCTTTATTGCGGCTCAAGAACCATAGGCTGGCGGGAATCTGGGTATTTAAAAACAATTTAGCAGGCAGGTTGACAATACAATCCACCAGGCGAGCTTCGATTAGTTCTTTGCGGATGTCACCTTCGCCGGAGGTTTTGGAAGTCAATGCGCCTTTTGCCAATACAAAACCTGCCTGACCACTGGGGCTTAAGTGATACAGGAAGTGTTGTATCCAGGCATAGTTGGCGTTACCGGTGGGTGGTGTGCCATATTTCCATCTGCCGTCTTTTCTAAGAAGATCGCCGCTCCAGTCGCTATCATTGAATGGCGGATTGGCTATGACATAATCGGCTTTTAAATCTTTGTGGCCGTCATTTAGAAAAGAACCTTCGTTGTTCCATTTGACTTGTGAACTATCGATATGGCGAATGGCGAGGTTCATCTTGGCCAGCCGCCAGGTAGTCTGGTTGCTCTCCTGCCCGTAAATCGAAATATCATTAACCTTGCCCTGATGGTCTTCGACAAACTTTTCTGATTGCACAAACATGCCGCCGGAACCGCAACAGGGGTCTAATACCCGGCCTTTGTAGGGTTCCAGCATTTCCACCAGCAATTCAACAACGCTACGCGGAGTATAGAATTGACCGCCTTTCTTTCCTTCGGCCAGCGCAAATTCACCCAGGAAATATTCAAACACATGCCCCAGCACATCAGCGCTTCTGGCTTTGGCATCACCCAGGGCAATGTTTCCCACCAGGTCAATCAAACTGCCAAGACTGGTGGGATCGAGGTTGCCCCTGGCAAAGACTTTCGGTAACACATCCCGCAGCGAGGGATTGTCCTTTTCAATGGTATCCATGGCATTGTCAGCCACTTTGCCAATTTCCGGTAACTTGGCTTTGGATTGCAGATAAGACCAGCGGGCATTCTCAGGCACAAAAAAGACATTCTCCGCCTTGTATTCGTCCTTGTCTTCCGGATCGGCGCCGGCCCACTCACTGGAAGGGTCGCCTTCACCCTGTTTGAGCTTGTTGAATAATTCTTCAAAGGCATCAGAGATATACTTCAGAAATATCAAACCCAGAACAATGTGCTTGTATTCCGCGGCATCAATATTTTTCCTGAGCTTATCGGCGGCTTTCCAAAGCTGTTTTTCAATCGGCTCTTCATTGTTGTTCTTTTTGGCTTTTGCCATGTACTTCTCCAGTTCTGTGTTTCTTTTTTCGACTGCCAAGGAAGTCTTACGCTCTTTCTGCTTTCTGGCAATCTGTTTGTTATGTGGGACTAACGCTTCGTATCGCCCCAGGAAACGATTTCATTTAAAACCTCGGGAATTGGACGCCCTGAAATCATAAACCTACTTCCATTGCGCCATATGCCGTAATTAAATGCGCCCAATGCACCCGGCTTGAGTGGGTAATATTGGTTTGCAGGTTCATCATGAAGATCGTCCATTACCAGCAAACGTCGCTGGCTTAGTGGAAAGATAATAACTGTTCCTTCTGTTCCAACGCCAAATATCTCCTTCTCCTGATGTTGCTTAAATACAGGCTTGTCGGTTGTTATGAACTGATTGGATTCTGTGAGCACGATGGACCACCGTTTTTTCGTCAGAATTTCAGCCAGATTAGTAGCTTGATGTTGCACTTGATCAACGAAGAATTTTTGATGGTCATCTATTCCCCATGCCTGATACTCATGCCAGTCACTTACATCCACATCAATCAACTCTCCGTTGATCTCTATCGACTCTATATCTGGTGTTCCATCGGGGCGTTTGGGTGTTTGTTCGTAAAGACCAACAAGCTTTTTATGAACATCTCTTACTTCCTTCAAAGCGTCTGGGTGTCTCAGATACATAACCGCAACAAAAAGAGAAAGGGCCTTTCTGATAGCGGGGTTGCTTAGGTCAACAAAGTCGTCGGCTAGTTGCTCCCATATTTTCGACAGCAAGCTTTCAAGACCCTCAAGCTTAGTTTCTAACGCCCAGTTTCTCTGACCGGCATCATTTTTCGGGGAATATAGGAAACGCTTTGTACAGATATTCTTTATATTAGTAATTGACTCATCGCCATCTTTGTCATCCTTAGAGAAGATCCAGGCTTGTGGTTCATCTGTAGAGTAGGTTTCAGGGGTAGTGAAATACCGCAAGTAAAAACGTGGAACCCAATGCTGATTTTTTGGTTGGCTCATTTTTCTTTATTTGTATAATGACTAGGCCCAGCCGCAGCCAGCGAAACTGGCGTCGGCTGGGGGGCCTTGATGTGTATTTACATTCAAAGCGTCCGAATCCCTCGTGTTTAAAACCGGGGACGTAACACAATTATTTCTAATATAATCAACCCCTAACGCACAGTACCTTGCTACGGGTAAGCTAGTGTAGTGTCCTAATTTGACTGTATATTATTAAGAACAGATCGCGCACGATTCACTTTTTCCAAAATCTCTACGGCTGACTTTGTC
>QIFK01000238.1 GCA_003230615.1 Nitrosospira sp.
CACGGTCCGTTGGCATTGGTGGATTCAGAAATGCCGATTGTTGCGGTCGCACCGAACGATTATTTGCTGGGCAAGTTGAAGTCCAATCTGGAAGAAGTGCGTGCCCGCGGTGGCGCCCTGTATGTTTTCGCCGATCCGGAGTCCGAAGTTCGGTCAGAAGATGGTGTTACCGTTATCGATGTCGCACCGGCGGAACAGGCGGTATCGCCGATTGTGTACAGCGTACCGCTACAATTGCTGGCGTATCATGTCGCAGTTATTCGTGGCACCGACGTCGACAAACCGCGAAACCTCGCCAAGTCGGTTACGGTCGAATAATATCTATCCCCCCTTTTTTTGTGTAGTAATTAAGTTTGCGGAGGAGGTAATTTAGTCAATGACTGAAGATGAATTGGAAATTGCCGTGCTAGAAAAATACATACAGCAATATGAGCATATAGAAGAAGGCGCGAATAACAAATGCGCTTACGAACTAGACATGAAAAATGTTCTACAAGAAATTCTGGGCAACAATGTTCAAGATTTAGAGGCTAAGGCAACACAAATGCACAATCGGTTAGCCCCTAGAAGCACTGGACTTCCCGTAGGCGTTCTTAAGCATTGCAGTAATGGTGCGCTAATGAATAGCGAGCACAAACACCACGCTCGCGCTTTTAAGGACCCGATTAATCAGCTCCCGAGTCTAGCCTGGGACCGAATTAGTGAGCTAAAGCAGCAACAAGAAAAAGCCGAAGAATTGCTTATATTAAAGCCTGGCATATTTGGTTTCGGAGTAAATCTTAGAGAAGCCTGGCGCAGAGCGGTTAAGTTCAGAAAAAAATAGCGGGAAGTCCTTAATCGCACCAATGAACTTGACCATGTCTTAGCCAAAAGTGAGAACGGCACCCATTTTTTAGCCAAACTGATGGTTTGAGACTAGGAAGACCATTCACGTCTACAATCAAATCCCAGCGAGGAGACGCCTCATGGATAAGTAGTAGCTCAATTATCTTCCCGCAACCGCAAGGACATCGCATCCCTATACACCAGTTTTCATTTTCTTCGCGCGCAAGTACTAGGTTTCGGAATGGTATTCGATCAGGCAAGCTATCGCTTTCGACAATTTTTAACCGGCGCGCGGGAAGTATGTATGCTTTAAGTTGACGCCACCAAAGAGGAGTTTTCATTTTGACTGATATCAACGTGCTGGAGACAAGAGTGGAAGGCCCAAAAGTGGTTCGATCGATCCGCGTCCTAGAACCGACGAGTTTTCGGTAGGGGTGAAGGCGCTCTCGGGCGTGAAGTCTTCCTCGCAAGCCGCTAGGCTGAATAAAGTCCTAGCATAATTGCTATTCTCTTCGTGTCGAAAAGGGAAAGCTCTGGCGATAAACTCATTTACGCAGGCTGCGGCTGCTCGCATGTTCAAGCTGATGACCGCTGGCGCTTCATCGACTATACCTTTGATGTACCCTGCTTCCAGTTCTTGGTCGTAGGCTTCAGGGGCGTTGTGGCGAAGATATTCCGCGCGCAGACTTTCTGGTGAATAGATACCGCGGTCTTGGAGAGTAGATCGTCCAGGCTGTATATAGTCAATTCGGCCACAAACATCACCGATGGCTAGCGTGTCCTTAGTATTGCGGACCGGTATAACTACACCAACATCGAAGAGAGGTACTAAGTAAGAGGCTGCGATCAGGTCGGCAATTTGCCGAGCCCCTAGAGTGTCTACAGAGCAGAAAAGTACGTCACATTGACCTGCGGTATTTACAGCCTCCCGAGTCAGAATCGACAATGGGATGCTCTCCGCAACGCCGTCGCCTCGGTAACCAGCGACTGCTTTAGCAAACATCTCCACTTTCAAGCATTCCTCCTGAATATCGCGAAGCGTGGAATTCAATATTCGATTTAGATTCCTTAGTTCTGAGATATCGAAGTCAACCAATTTGACGTGGCCAAAGCCTAGGCGAGATACCTGTTCGGCAACTATTGAGCCCGTTCCAGAAACTCCTATAACCATTGCTGTAAGTCGACTTAAATCAGTGCTCATTGCACTAGTAAACGCCATCGGGCGACCAGCAGGGCCGCGAGTCGTAGCGTCTTGATCCCACCAGTATAGAATGTCATCGCCGGCCACTGACACCAATTCAATCGGTCGTGGTACTAGGCCTTTAGTATAATATCGTGCTCGAACCGCACCATCAGGCGTCATGATAGCGCTGCAGTGGAATTCTCCGTGACTCTGAACAAGACTCGGCATGACCGCTTGGTCGCTCTCGTTATCGGTAGTCGAAAATGCAAATTGTCCACCAGGATGTGAGTGGACAAGCACCAGCGTTAGATTTTCAGCCTCGGCGCGATCAATAGCCTTCTCAATATAGCTCCCTGGCCAAGTAATCGCATGAGGTCGGCGGACGCTGCACGAGTCGTAGGGAATCAAAATTATGTCTCGCACTAGTAGCCGCACTCTCGGCTGCGCTGAGCGGCTGCACAGTAATATTGCTGCAGCCTCCAGATTATCACCTGGAAAGAGATGATCACGCACTCTCTCGTGTTGAAGGCCAGCGAAAGCGAGTGTTGTCGGGAATTTCACTCACCGGTCTCCTTAGCCATTGCCGACTCCACCAGTGCTAAGTGAGTCGAAACATTGTCTGAAGCCGGGTTCCATGGCGACTTCGCCCCTCGGTGTCGGGACCAGCCATTGAACTGTGTACCTAGGATGGCTGCGGACACCTGGGTGCGGTCTATTGAGCGGCCGGACTTTAGTGTAAGCGGGGGGTATGTGTAAAACATGTCGATTTGTGCGCCAGGATAGGTCAGTGGAATTTCCAACGCGAGGAGTGTGTATTCGACAGTGAAACCCCTTGGAATTAAATAATTGTGGATAAGAAACCATCTACGACACTTGCTATCGTCTGTATTCTCGATAACAGTCTCCCAGAGGCAACCAAGGCCATCGAGAAATTTCTCGTCGATTTCGAGCAAACTAAATTGGCGTCGAGGGGCAGAAGGCGCCTCACCGTTGTTTATTTCCCTTGGCGTAAGTCGTAACTTTTCGATGCCAGGTGTTCGCAGATCGACAACGAAATCGAGGCCAACCTCTTGCTTGGGTTGTCCCTGCACCCGGAGGGTGATGATCCAATCTTTGTTCGAATCAAAGCCAGCCTCATCGATTGCATCGCGAACCTTAATTGTTGGCTCTTCGAGATTTAGGAGGACACCCTGGACATTGAGTTTCCACTGGAAGTGGGGTTTTTTGCCCGAATCAGGCGTAGTGTTCATATCTGTAGTCATTTTGCTTCTCCATTTGTTTGCCGGTCCACACCGGATACCGCTTATTATGCAGAGCATGCTAAGTATGTCAAGCAGTACTTAGAATGCTTGACATACTTAGCATATGCTGTTAAATTTAAATGAGTTTTTATATTCAATGAATCTAAGGTGCCCGAATGACTTCTCTAAAAAAACGCGAAAGTGGGCCGCATGAGACCAGTCGAGCACAAGAGAGCACGCTTGGTGCTTTTATAAGGAAAGCTCGGCAGGATGTTAGTATGACGCTGCGTGATGTAGAGGAAGCCACGAGCAAAGAGGTGTCAAACGGATATCTAAGTCAATTAGAGAGTGGCAAGATCATTAAGCCCTCACCTCACGTACTTTATGCTCTTTCACATGTGCTTAGTGTCGACTATGAGATGTTGATGCATCGCGCTGGGTACATCTTACCCAATGCATCTAAAATGAAAGGCGCAAAGCTTGCACAAGCTGACGCATTTACTATCGACAACCTAACAGCTGACGAAGAGGCTCAACTTCTTGAGTATTTAACATTCTTACGATCCAAAAAAAAGAAATAGAGCTAATTTAGGTGAACGGCCTAACTTGGTCGATTAACCGATTTTACAGGTTAGAAAGAGGCAGCTAGTTTTTCAAAAAGGCGTATCCGTGGCAGTACCAAGCCAAGTTGATAAAACTATGACAAATGAACAAATTAACTAAGTAATCGAGGATTTACTCAATACCTTGCTAGATATAACTGACTACGCCGGATCAGAAAAGTTGGATAAATAAAACGAATAATTAAAGAATAAGGAAGTAGTTTCGTTGACGAATACCCTGGAATCATTCGTAATTCAAAGCCCTGAATATGGAAAATCGTACAAGATCGATTTGGTCGAAGGACTGGAAGAGCTACATATTAAGCACATAGAAGATGTTTGGCAGCCAATCCTTAATAACCAATATAGTTTGGCTCTTCTGCATTTCTATACCCAACCTTCTGGATTACAAACACACGAAGTATTACTTGATACCCTTGGAAAATTTTGCGTTGCCGACAATCATTGGAGTTGGAGGCGAAAATGCAATATAGCGCTTGGATCAAATCGCAAAACTTATGGATTGTTAAACAATTCTGAGGTTGAAGCAGTGATGATGTTAAAGTTTGGTGAACTTTCTCGGTGCTCTCCTTCGGGAATGCCAATTGTCTATGTTGATTATATTTCGGTAGCACCATGGAATCGAACTCCAATTCAGGATCCTAGGCGATTTAGAAGCCTTGGAACCGTGATGCTCGGCGCAGCAGTAGAAATGAGTAGGACCTTGGGTATGGATGGGCGTTGTGGATTGCATTCATTACCTTCTTCTGAATGGCTTTATCAACTCCATATGATGAAAGAATTTGGTACGGATTCCAGTCATCAAAATCTTAAATATTTCGAATTTGACCAAGAAGCAGCAATGAATTTTCTAAATAAATAGAGGGCGCTATGACAACTTTTTCATTGGGGCAAGAATGGATTACCAAAACAACAAATTCTGAGATTGAAGATATTCCGGTAGTGGGAGCCGATATAAGTCAACTACCCACAAGTTCGGCGGTTAATGAGCTCTTTGGGTTGCTTGCGCGATCAGAAACCGCACGAGAAATTGCGAGAAGGAAATGGATTATTCCAAAATCTGTATCTATTAAGGAGAAAATTAATGAACGAAGTAAAGCCCTGTATGAGTTCTTAATAACCAGAAAACATGCAATTCCTCGTCATGCTATGTACAGAGGGCGCCGTCCAAGTGTAAGGCGAGGTGTTATTGATGAATTAGCCACAAGAGCATGGATAATTCATATCGCTGACAAAGCTAAAGAACAACAATTCAAGGTAAAATATAAATCCTCTCTACTTAACAATGAATTTGTTAGTAACTTGATTTCGAAAAGTACTCTAGAGGATGGGCCGAGGCGGGCTATAGAGGCTGTTAAAGGTATTGGGATTCGAGTAGCAATCGAAAGAGGATTGCCAGGTATGTCTGTTGATGGAGTTTCTTTTCATACCAAACAACTTGGACCCGTTATCGCCCTGACATTACGCTACGATAAACTTGATAACTTTTGGTTTACTCTTATGCATGAATTAGGTCACATAGCATTGCACCTAGATAAACCCAGTGAAGTTGTATTTGTGGATTCTGACGAAGAGGAAAGCGATGAATTGGAGCAGGAAGCAGAGGCCAATGCATTTGCTAAGGATAGCCTAATCCCTAGAGATATTTGGCATAGAAGTGATGCTCGCAGGTTGGCCACTAAAAAAAGTGTGATAGAGCTAGCCAACCAACTTGGTATACACACTTCTGTAGTTGCTGGACGCATACATTACGAGCGAAGAGATTTCAAATTATTCCCCCAACTAGTTGGGCAAGGTGAGGTTCGTCACCTTTTTGTATGAGCTAGTTGCTATGTATTCACCTATACTAAGAAATCGCCAAAGTGAGATGCTTGCTATAAAGCACCTATCTAAAGAGATATGTAAATACATTATGCCGGTATTTGATATAGCAGCGCCAACAAAGTCTTCAGACAAAATAACCGGTGTCAAGTATGTAGAAAGAAATCTGAAACGTACTGAAAAAATTGCAGAGAAATTTAGCGCCATATTTGTGGATTCTAGCGAATTGGGTTCAACCTTTAGAATTACTAATAAAACCCACCCATTAGTTGGCGCAGCAAATTCCATAGCTTCGGCTGGAACATTACCAATTCCGGTAACTGGTTTGCATCGAGATACAGAGCACCAAAAAGCAGTAAGCTCGATCTTGAGAAGGAACAAAAAGGAATTGTTGTGTATTCGGCTTGATTTTACTGATATTGGAACAGCTACGCTTACCTTTAAAGGAATTCAAGAATATTTAAGCGAAAAATCTATAAAATCCTCGAATGTTTATTTGCTACTTGATTTACAGTGTTTGTTTGGTTTAGATAAGAACGTAGTATTAAAAATGATTTTTAGATTATTTGAATTACTCCGTAAGAAAAAGTGGGCGGGAATAATTTTAGGAGGGTATGGAATTCCTGACCAACTTTCCTCCGCTGTTTCTACAAACGATCAGCTTTACTTAACCAGGATTGAACAGGAAATATTTTTCGATATTGTCGAATTTCAGCTTGGTTCTGAAATTTGGTTTTCAGATTATACGACTTTATCGCCTACGGTAGTGGAGTTAGATTGGCGTTTGATCCAAAAGGTAATGGCTCCAAAAGCACTATACACACTAGAAGATTCATGGTTTGTTGTTAGAGGCGGTGCATTTTCTCGTCATCCTGATGGTTATGACCAGTACTATTCAATAGCCGAACAAATTGTTGCACTGGATGAATATTGCGGAGAAGATTATTGTTATGGAGACCAATACATCTGGGAATGCTCTCAACGCACACGCAACCCAGGCAGCCCGGCTTCTTGGATCACTGCTTGCGTGAATCACCATCTAACTTTAACAGCAGAAACTTATGCAATATAGTTCTTATTGGTGAATAGGAACGCTGCGCCAATCTATTCTTTCTTGTAACTTATCAATGCTTGCGCGACGTAAAATTTTCGGCGCTACTTGACTAAGTAGTTTCGTTCTAATTGTCTTTTTGGTTGCTCTCGGCTTTGGGGTGCTGCCTATTAGATCGACAAGAAGAGAATCCAGTTCCTCACGCCAGAGAAGAGATAGGAGTGCATCTGAATTTAGTTCAGGGTTGAGTTTGGGACGCCGTTCAAACTCGAAACCAAGTTGCCCATCCTTTTGTCGGCTGATGACTAGACCCCACCAATCAGGTATGAGGGGTTTCGCTTTTTTGGCTAGCGATTCATGCACGACAAGTACAACTCGATCAAAACATTGAGAATAAGCTTTAACTTGACCAGGTAATCTAGTGACGCTGTCTTTAGGGCCTTTGAGCTCAATACCAATAAAACGGTCTCCGATAATGGCTAAATCGACTCTCGCCCGGCCCGAGCAAATTTCCATTTCTTCGATAAGCAGAGCACGTGATTTGTTTTTCACGTAATTGGGGATTTTTGATTTAACAAATTCCCGAAGATATTTCTCTGAGAGATCCAACTTCTCGTTTGTTTGATCATCTCGAAGGAAAGAATTGGCACAAATTTGCTTTATATTTTCGATGTATTTCATGTAAGGTCTTTGGATTTGGTTATTGCTGGATTATACAAATTTTTATTGTTGTGACAGAGCTATTTAAATCACATTGCGAACACTAAGGCAAAATCAAGTCATTCAGAAATACTAACGTTTGTATTTCGGTCAATCTAGATCTATATCATAGCCGAAATTAAATTGGCTGGTAGTTGCAAATAAAGCACGGAAATGGCCAAAAAGAAGGTGCTCCGAAGAGCTTCCATCAAACTGCATAAGCCCTCGGGACATGCTAAATTGCAAACTTATGCAATACATAAATGCGAATTTTATCTACAAAGGACATTTTTTGTATTTAGCGACATGTAAAGAATTTTGATAGCTATCGTCATTACCGTGTTGTTCGGCGCCGGTCTTTACCTGGGCCTAGTAAAGAAAAATGATAACCAGCTGCGGTTGTTGATGCAAGACTCCGTAATTACTGTATTACAAAAACCGAAGGCATTGAGCGAATTCAGTTTAAAAGATCAGGACGGTAAGGTATTTGATCTGTCGCGCCTGCGTGGCAAGTAGTCGCTATTGTTTTTTGGTTATACCAGCTGCCCCGATATTTGTCCGACCACGCTGGCGATGCTGAATCAGCTGCATTCACATTTGGGGAGAAAGCCGAAGCTACTGGATGACATTCAGTTCGTATTTATTTCAGTTGATCCGGACCGTGACGAAATTATGAAGCTCAAGAAATACGTCACTTACTTTAATAAAGATTTTATTGGTGTAACTGGCAGTAAAGAGCAGCTGGCAATGCTGGCCAAACCGCTGGGCGCATACTACGAGGTGTTGAACAAAGGCGGCACGAAAAATTACGCGGTTAACCATACCGCTGCGATTTTTGTTATTAACAAGAATGCCGGTTACTTTGGGAGAATGTCACCACCGCAGGATGCGGTTGCCATGGCAAGCCGAGCTGAATGGACTAAATGGCTGCAAGACTCTTTAATGAAACCGGTGAATACATCTTGATAACCTTGCCCGTAGCGCTATTTCCTGTGTTCGAGATAAATACCGATGATCTCGATGGCAATCGCCAGCAAGATGAGCATAATACCGGTGCCGGTTTCCGGCGC
>QIFK01000053.1 GCA_003230615.1 Nitrosospira sp.
GCGGTCGTTCGCTTGTTGCATGGGCCGGAGATGTAATCCAGCATGTTGACTGCATTGATCGTGCGGTGGTCTCTACCGATCATGAGGGTATCGCAAGTGAAGCCGAAAAGTCGGGTATCGATGCGCCATTCCGACGCCCCGCGGAAATATCCGGAGATCGAATTGGTGACGTTGAGGTTCTACAACATGCTATTACCGCTATGGAGGAACTGGATAGGGTACGGTATGACGTAGTCGTCATGCTGCAACCCACCTCGCCATCGAGGCGCCCGGAACATATCAAGGAAGCCATCAGCCGACTTTTGGATGGCAATTATGACGCAGTCTGGTCGGTATCAGAAAGAAATCACATCCCCTCAAACAACTGGTGATCGGCGAAAATGATCAGCTCTGCTACTATGACCCGCGAGGTGCAGAAATAATTGCACGCCAACAACTGACACCCGTCTATCACCGTAACGGGATTGTCTATGCAATCAGAAGAGACTGTTTGCTCAATGACAGTGTGTTGTTACCCGACAATTCTTCTGCAATTGTAATTTCCGGGTCGGTCGTTAATATCGACACAGAAGAAGACCTTATGCGCGCCGAGAAACAGCTAGGAAATGCTGGCGCCAATTGATTGATATGTCCACTGCCTGAAGGATCACACATAATTCTACATTTTTATTTCTTGGCCTGGTGTCAACAATACGTATCAATCATCAGATCGGATATTTTTGAACCATTTCTAATTATGAATGAGACTTGACTGAATGGTTTATCTGCACATTGGAATTCATCGGACTGCCACTACTTTTCTGCAAGATATTTTCTTTCCCGCACTTGAAGGTGTGAACTATGTTACAGACCCGGTTATTACATACGCTATACAAGATTACCTGGAGTCAAAGGGAGATCCTGTTGAAATGGAGCGTATCATTCGACCAGTAAAAGATTACTCTGGTTCGGTATTGATATCATCTGAAGGCTATGCAATGAATCCCTGGACACAGTCCTATCAATCCAATGTAGAACAGCTTTTAAAATTGATCCCAGGCTCCGAAATCATCATTTTTCTTCGTGACCCTGTAGATTGGGTGTTTTCTCTATATGGACTAGCGGTTCATAAACGCAAATATATTACATTAAAGGAGTTCGTCGGTTGGGATGGCGATAAGTTAATTGAGCAAAAGGTTAAACACGACCCAAAGAGCCCGTTATGGAAAAGTCGATTTGATGTAAAAAGTTTGTCATTTTCCAGAGTGCTGGATATCTGGAACAAAGGTTATTCGCCAGAACGCGTTCATGTTTTCTTTTATGAAAACTTTGCCAGACAACCCGATAAAGAATTAGCCCGGTTTAGTGATTTGATAGGCGGGTCTATCCCGGAAAACTTTGATTCACGTCAACGGCGAAATAGTAGCTCAACTGCTGAGAGATGTGATGCGGCGGCAGCGGCATATTCATATCTTGGTTGGTTGGACAGGTTTACCAAGCCCTGGCGTTTGAGTCACAAGTTTGGACCCGGTTTGGCATATAAAATAGTCCACGGCCAGATTCCCTTTCCAAAATTATTGGTTCGATCACAAAGAGAGAAGATTCGGGCTGCACTGGAATTGGAATTCAGGGAAGATAAGGAAAAAATCGCCAAAATGTATCCTGATTGTCCCTGGTAGGTCTTTAGCTGATCGTGTTGGTATTTTCTTAGGGCATAAAAATGGTATTCGGCATTGCTTAGAACAGTTTCCTCACAATTTTTTCAACTATTTCTTGATAAGCTTGTCGACCTAAGCCATTTCCTTAACATGCCGCTGTTAACTGCGGTTGCATGGCGCCTTTCATTGAAGGAGATGAAGAACATCTCTCACAAAGGCCCTGCTGCTAAGAAGTTGATAGTGCTTGCAAAAAGTGGTGGCATCGATGATTTGGAAGCGGCTTTCACATCTACACCGGCGAGTTTTAAGATCTATATACTTACGCGTGGTATGGTAAAGCGGTCTTGCCACCATTTTTTACAAAATAGAGTATCTGATAGTCAATATTTGACTGCTGATAAGGAAACGGAAGCTCTAAAAAAAGAGTATCGGGCCTATCTCTATAAAGTCTTGAAGCACTTTCAATGGTTGTTCGGCTGTGATGCTATTTTACAATTTAATTTTATATATTATGCAGAGCGCGAACTGGCGGCAGCAAGCAGTGAGATGGGTATTACGTTTCTGTGTAGTTATAAGGAGTGTTTAAGAAGCTCAGCATTTTGGTACGAAACGGAAGATTGGTATCAAAAAAGCATTGGTCCTTTTCAAGGCTGGAAAATTGCCGTTTATAACGAGCAAGCCCGTGAAAGCATCATCCGCGCCGGGATCGCCGCATCATGGCAAGTTGAGACGGTGGGTTGCGCCAGACTCGATTTCAGCCATGATATGCGGAATTCTCATATAGAAAGTACACCACGGTGCACCGTCTTGTTCTTTTTGATTCAAGAGACCGCGGGTCTTCCATACTTTGATGCATTCTTCAGAAAGGACGGTGAAAGCTTAGAAGAACTGGAAACGGGGCCACATCTCACCTGGCGTTCAGTAGCCAAAAGAACGAATACTGTGCTATTGAGATTTGCAGAGGATCATCCAGATGTTGATTTTATCTTTAAGGGCAAGACAGGTTACTCTGCTGGTCAGCGGGAGCAGTTGGGGAAATCGCTTCCTAAAAATATAAGAGTTATTAGTGATGGGACTGGCAGCCATTTACTGGAAAAAGCGAGCGTTGTAATTGGATGGAACACAACGGCTATTCTGGAAGCAGTCGCCGTTGGCCGATCCACTATTATCCCGATGTTGCTTAGTGATGGCGAAAGCTTTTTAAAGCCATATATTCTTGATTTAAGTGGTGCGGTTATACAGGTTACATCACCAGAAGAACTTGAACAGGCGTTGATACATGCTGTAAAAAATCGGAAGATCTCGCGCGAATTTTCTGAAAAGCATAAGCATGTTTTAAAAAAATTTCTTGGAAACGATGATGGACGTAGCGGCGAGAGGCTACGTAAATTTATTGAAGAAGCAGTTTATCGGGAAGCACCAAATGCGTCATAACACACTCATCTCTATACACCACTCGGGGAACGATACATAATGTTTAATGCCTCATCTATTCTTATCACAGGTGGTACCGGTTCATTCGGGAAGAAATACACAAAAATACTTCTCGAACGATATAAGCCAAAAAGAATAATCATCTTTTCCCGGGATGAGTTAAAGCAATTCGAAATGCAGCAGGATTTTAATGCCCCCTGTATGCGTTACTTTATTGGCGACGTTCGAGACCAGGAGCGGATGTATCAGGCAATGGATGGTGTGGATTATGTTATCCATGCTGCGGCACTGAAACAGGTGCCTGCTGCAGAATATAATCCCATGGAATGTATCAAGACCAATATACATGGGGCAGAAAATGTTATCAAAGCCTCAATTGCAAATGATGTTAAAAAAGTTATTGCGCTATCTACGGACAAAGCCGCAAATCCTATCAATCTCTATGGTGCAACCAAGCTAGCTTCAGATAAGCTTTTTGTCGCAGCAAATAATATGACCGGCAGGCATCCCACGCGATTTGCTGTAGTGCGCTATGGCAATGTTGTTGGTTCCAGAGGATCCGTTGTCCCTTTTTTCAAAAAATTGATAGCAGAAGGTACAGATTATCTTCCAATTACCCATTCAGACATGACAAGGTTCTGGATTACTCTCCAGCAGGGGGTTGATTTCGTATTAAAAAACTTTGAGCGTATGTATGGTGGTGAAATTTTTGTGCCAAAAATACCCTCTGCAACAATCACTGACCTTGCTACATCGTTAGCGCCGAATCTGTCTCATAAGGTGATAGGTATCAGGCCGGGAGAGAAATTGCACGAGATAATGTGCCCGGCAGATGATTCACATCTTACTATTGAGTTTAATGATCACTATGTGATTGCACCGAGTATTACTTTCCAGTCAGGAAACAACGACTTTACAACCAATGCCATGGGCGAAGAAGGTGAAAATGTTGAACAGGGATTTGAGTACAACTCCGGGAAGAATGAACATTTTCTATCCATTGAAGAATTGAAAGAATATGATAAGTGGGCTGAACTATAAGTGATTCCCTATGGTCGACAAAGCATTTCAGATGAAGATATACAGGCAGTTGTAGATGTTCTGAAGTCAGACTTTTTGACTCAAGGCCCGGTGGTAGAAAATTTCGAGCAAGCGCTCTGTGAATACACAAGCGTGTCGCATGCCGTGGTTACCAACAGCGCCACCTCAGCGCTACACCTGGCATGCAGAGCACTAGGTTTGGGAGAAGGTGACATACTGTGGACGACACCAATAACTTTCGTTGCTTCGGCTAATTGCGCCCTCTATTGCGGAGCAACAGTAGATTTTGTCGACATCGACCCGAACACTTATAACCTCAGTGTCGATGCATTAAAAGTAAAACTAGATCAGGCAGAGAAGGATGGAAAGCTGCCAAAAGTTCTTGTGCCAGTGCATTTGTGTGGTTTGCCATGTGACATGGAAAGCATAGGGAGGCTTGCAAAGCAATATGGCTTCTCGGTGATTGAGGACGCAAGCCATGCTGTTGGCGGCAGGTATCAGGATCAGCCTGTCGGTGATTGCCGTTATTCAGACATCACTGTTTTTAGTTTCCATCCGGTGAAAATCATTACCACCGGTGAAGGCGGGGCAGCACTCACCAATAATCACAACCTGGCAGAACGCATGGCATTACTGCGTAGCCATGGTATCACGCGTGATCCAGCGCAAATGACTCATGAACCTGATGGTGACTGGTACTATCAACAGATCGACCTCGGCTACAATTATCGCATGACGGATATGCAGGCAGCACTGGGATTGAGTCAGATGACCCGGTTGGATAAATTTGTTAAAAGGAGGCACAAGATAGCTGCCCAGTACGACAACATGTTGCGTGATCTTCCTCTTACACCACAAAAGCGGCAGCTAGACTGCTACTCAGCAATACATCTTTATGTAATCCGTCTGGATTCTGCGGAACTAAAGAAGTCGCATAAACAGGTATTTAGCGAGCTTCGCGAAGCAGGAATTGGCGTGAATTTACATTATATTCCTGTGCATATGCAGCCCTGGTATCAGAAATTTGGGTTTAATAAAGGTGATTTTCCACAGGCAGAAAAATATTACACAGAAGCAATTAGTTTGCCTTTATTTCCAGATATGTCTGATGATAAGTTACTAATTGTTGTGAAAGAGCTTGGAAACATCCTGCAATGAAACTGGCCGTCATTCCAGCGCGCGGTGGCAGCAAGCGCATTCCAAGAAAAAATATACGAGAGTTTTGCGGGAAACCCATTATTGCCTATTCAATTGAGGCGGCATTGGCATCCAATCTTTTTGATCATGTTATCGTGTCTACAGATGATGATGAAATTGCATCTATTGCCAGGAAATATGGCGCTGAAACACCGTTCATGAGACCAGCAGAGCTAGCCGATGATTACGCAGGCACTACTGAAGTAATAGGGCATGCCATAGCGTGGATGCAACAGCAAGGTTGGGAGCTTGAGCATGTTTGCTGTATTTACGCAACAGCTGCTCTCCTTCAGGAAGATGATTTGAAACGTGGTATGGATGCAATGGAGAGTGGGCAATGGTCGTTCGCATTTTCAGTTACTGAATTTGCTTCATCAATCTTTCGTTCATTTGTTCAGTCACCCGAAGGGGGGGTCGAAATGTTATTTCCAGAGCGCTACGACACACGTTCCCAGGATCTTCCCACCGCCCTGCATGATGCTGCTCAATTTTACTGGGGGACTCCACAAGCCTGGTTAAATGGCGAACAGATATTTGGAGACCACTCATTCCCTGTTTATATACCCAGGTGGAGGGTGCAGGACATCGATACCGAAGATGACTGGCGGCGTGCTGAAATCATTCAACAATTGGTTGCTATAGAGATAAAGAAATGACAATAGAAAAGAAGAGCAGATCAGAACAAGAGCATTTCTGGGCTGGTGAGTTCGGCACTGATTATATTAACCGAAACAAAGGGGAGGAGGCGGTTGCCTCTAATGTCGCGTTCTTCAGTCGTGCGTTACGTCGATGCGATAAAATTGATAGTGTTATAGAGCTTGGTGCGAACATAGGGCTGAATCTTGCTGCACTCAAAGTATTGTATCCAAACCAGACACAGTATGCCGTTGAGATTAATCGTGATGCAGCAAGCGTGTTACGCCAAACATTACCAGAGTGCAATGTATTTGAGCAGTCAATTCTTGAAATTGATACCAATCAGATGAGAGGAAAGGAAGTAGATTTGGCTTTTGTCAGGGGGGTATTAATACACATAAATCCTGATGTCCTTGATGAGGTCTACGAAAAACTCTACAAGCTCACACGGCGTTACTTGCTGATTGGTGAATACTACAACCCAAGCCCTGTAGCTATCGAATACCGCGGTCATAAAGGTAAACTGTTCAAACGCGACTTCTGTGGAGAAATACTGGATAAATATCCGGACCTCAAACTGATAGATTATGGTTTCATCTATCACAGAGATCCCGTTTACCCACAAGATGATATCACCTGGTTTCTTTTGGAGAAACAAGCATAAACTTCAATGCCAGTTTATGAAATGTAATCATGGCCAGATGAGATGAAAGCAGTTTTTCGCGCCGATGCATCTTTGCAAATAGGCGGTGGCCACGTCATGCGCAGTCTGGCATTAGCGACGGGACTGACAAATACCGGTTGGAGCTGTGTTTTTGCAAGCAGACCAGGAAGTACTGAGACAGTGCCCACATTGGGGAGCGGTGATCTCGAGATTCTCGATATGCCGGATGATGCTAGCGAACAACCGGCTGCTTTACGCGTCGCCTTGCCAGAAGGTGTCGCGCTGCTCGTAGTTGATAATTACGGCCTTGATTCCGTTTTTGAGATGGCCTGTCGATCCTGGGCGAAACGGGTAATGGTGATAGACGACCTGGCGGACCGAAAGCACGATTCGGATATTTTACTGGATCAGACTTTTGGTCGGGATAAGGCCGACTACAGATCACTGGTTCCAGGGCAGTGCGATATTTTCACCGGTGCGAATTATGCTCTCTTGCGCCCGGAATTTTCTGCAGGGCGCCTCGCCGCTCTGGCGCGGCGCGACACCAACAAGTCTGGCATCAATCGCATTTTAGTGAGTCTTGGTGCTAGCGATCCGCATAACATCACTAGCCTTGCGCTTGAGGGTATCCGCCAGTCCGGTGTTGAGGCAGCTGTTGATGTGGTATTGGGTTCAGGAGCTCAATACTTGAATAAAATTTCTCGCTTGGTGGAAGGTCTCCCGCAAGCGCGCCTGCACATTAACGTCATCGACATGGCCAGCTTGATGGCTGATGCTGATATTGCCATAGGGGCTGGTGGAACGACGAGTTGGGAGCGTTGCTGCCTGGGCTTACCAACCCTCGCTGTGACAGACGCAGAGAATCAAGAAATGATTCTTGACGGTTTAGCTACTGTCGGTGCTATAACTAACCTTGGTTGGTTTGCTGATTTGAAATCAGAAAGTGTGGCACATACATTGCGATTGTTGGACACCTCTCCCAGCGAATTGATGAATATGAGTCTTGCTGCCCGTGCTATCTGCGACGGACAAGGTACGCGACGAGTTATGGAGCACATATGCCATCTGTTTCCGGCAGCGAAAAATGCTAACTAATGATCTTACATTCTATGAATGAACCCAATAGCAACCAAACAGTGACCGCCGGTTCTCGGAAAATTGGAACTGGACACCCCTGTTTTGTGGTAGCCGAAATTGGGATTAATCACAATGGTGATATGGGGCTGGCGCGTGAGGAAATTGCCGCTGCCGCTGAAGCAGGTGCTGATTCCGTCAAGTTTCAAAATTACCGGACAGAAGACTTTGTTTCCGATCGTAGCCTTATGTTGGAGTATCACTCTCAGGATAAAAACATCGTAGAACCACAGTATGACATATTCAAACGCTGTGAGTTATCGCGTGATCAGATTATCCTCCTTAAGGAGGAGGCAGATCACCACAGTCTTGATTTCCACAGCACACCGACGAGTGTGGATGGGATACAGATCCTCAAGGATATTGACTGTGCAATTGTCAAAAATGGTTCAGACTATTTATCACACCTCGACCTTATTCGGGCAATGGGGGAAACGGGTTTGATTACGGTACTTTCTACCGGTATGGCGACAGTGGCCGAGATAGATAATGCTGTGCATGCGTTTCGTGAGACCGGGAACGATGGGCTGATTCTTCTACATTGCACCTCGTCGTATCCCACACCGCCGGAAGACGTGAATCTCGCCCGACTTTCTACATTGGCAGCAGCATTCGATGTGCCAGTGGGTTTTAGCGATCATAGTGTTGGCTCTACTGCTGCTATTGGTGCAACCATTCTGGGCGCCTGTTGGATCGAGAAACACTT
>QIFK01000034.1 GCA_003230615.1 Nitrosospira sp.
GCTCTGTGTTATTACGATAACTTATTGTTTTAATGGCGCCCTGGGCAAGAATCGAACTTGCGACCTACCCCTTAGGAGGGGGTCGCTCTATCCACTGAGCTACCAAGGCTAATAATATTTTACGCCATAATCCCCAGGAAGAAAAAACATGAACAGATCCATTAGAGCGCCTGCTCCCCAATTGTGTACAATAAATTGCTGCACACGGTAAGCTAGACTTAATTTGGTTAGTCTATTCTAGGACTTTAAATTTGATCATGCTATTCTGCTTAAAGAGCAGGCTCAAGATCCAGAAAGGAGGTGTGCCATGAAGTATCTGGCAATAACTGCAACACTGATAGGAGCGATTATGTTTTCCTGGAGCCATATAGCACGTGCCGATGCCCCTAAGGTGGGGCGGCCTGCACCAGATTTCAAGCTACCCGACCAGAATGGCAAGGTCCACACGTTGGAGGACTTTCGTGGCAAATGGTTGGCTCTATACTTTTACCCTAAGGACGACACACCCGGTTGTACGGAGCAAGCATGCAAATTCCGCGATGATCTCCACAAGCTAACAGCGCTGGGCGCAAATGTGGTTGGTGTAAGCGTGGACGATACAACGAGCCATGCTAATTTCGCCAAGAAATACAATCTTCCTTTTCCGCTTCTTTCTGATAACAATGGTGAGACTGCCGCTCAATATGGTTCTCTATTAAATCTAGGTATCGTCAAATTTGCCAAGCGTAATACTTTTCTAATCGATCCAAAAGGAAAAATTGCAAAAATTTATTTGTCGGCCAGCGCGTCACGTAATTCAATCGAGGTAATAGAAGACTTAAAAAAACTGCAGGAGTTGTAAAGCTTGATTTATAAACGAGTAGCTTTTGAATTCAAATCAAAAACTAAGTATTGTATTTTCTACTAAACTGCAACGGCAACAATAATTCAGAAAGCTCTTTTTGCCAAACCTGACTAGGTACATACTGACGTGTTTTTATTTTACTTTCTTCGACATAGATGTTTTGAGCAATACTAATACCGCTCCACTACCACCATCAGCTACATTTGCCTGACAAAAAGCTAGAACGTAATTATGCTGTGTAAGCCAGTTCCAGACCATGGTCTTTAATATTGGTTCATTATTTTTTGAGTTTAGCCCTTTACCATGTATTACTTGCACGCAGCGATACCCTCTCTTGCTGCAGGTATTAAGGAATGCCCCCAACTCCCACCGTGCTTCGTCGCGAGTAAATCCGTGTAGGTCAAGCTGATCATTAATCTTCCAATGGCCGCGTCGAAGTTGCTTTAAAGTCTTGCGCGACACTCCGGGAGTCAAAAATGACTGTTCGTCACCTGCCTCCATTTCTGGGAGCGTGCGACCGGAGAAAGAATCATCTGGTGTTGATGCCTTGTCATGTGGGACATGTTTAATGGGCCGCGGAAGCTTGCGAGAATGGACCACCTTGTCAGGCACAACCAATGGTTTTACGTCCCGAACCGCATCTCTGAATAACGAAGCTTCATCATCACTACTTGCAGGCACACTGTCGCGCGATTTCATACGAAACCTCAATCAGGTTCGTTCAGCTTAAATCATCAAGATATTTTTCTGCATCTAGTGCTGCCATACAGCCAGTACTTGCGCTGGTCACTGCTTGACGATAAATGTGATCCTGCACATCGCCCGCTGCAAATACACCGGGTGTGCTGGTAGCGGTTGCGTTACCCTGATTGCCTCCTTGAGTAATGATGTAGCCATTATTCATTTCAAGTTGCTCCTGAAAAAGATCGGTGTTCGGCTTGTGACCAATAGCAATAAACACTCCTTGTAACTCCAAAGTTTTAGTAGAGTCATCTTGGGTACTCTTGATGCGCATACCGGCTACACCGGATTTATCACCAAGCACTTCTTCCAGAACATGATTAAGTTCTAGCTTTACGTTACCTTTTTTTACCCTATCCATTAGCTTATCTATCAGGATTTTTTCCGCGCGGAATTTATCTCGCCGATGTACCAAAGTAACCTGGCGCGCAATGTTAGATAGATACAGCGCCTCTTCAACTGCTGTGTTTCCTCCGCCCACAACCGCCACATCCTGTCCCTTGAAAAAAAAACCATCACAAGTTGCACAGGCAGATACCCCCTTACCCATAAACTCCTCTTCTGAGGGTAGCCCCAGATATTGGGCAGATGCACCAGTTGCAATAACGATCGCATCACTGGTATAGGTTCCCTGATCACCGATCATGGTAATGGGTTTGTCACCAAGCTTGGCGGTATGAATATGATCGAAAATTACCTCTGTATTAAAACGCTCCGCGTGTTTCTGGAAGCGCTCCATCAACTCTGGGCCCTGTACGCCCATTGCATCTGCTGGCCAATTATCCACATCGGTGGTGGTCATTAACTGGCCACCCTGAGCCATCCCGGTAATAACTATGGGGTTCAAATTGGCGCGAGCAGCATAAACAGCTGCGGTATAACCGGCGGGCCCGGAACCAAGAATTATTAGGCGAGAATGTTTAGCTGTCATAAGTTAGGTATATAAGGAATAGTAATTAAAAAAACAAGCCTGTTACAATTTTCGTGCAACCCAATCTGCAACACTGTCCAGCGCTGTAGGTAAATTGTCGGGCTGATTGCCTCCTGCTTGAGCAATATCAGGGCGCCCACCACCTTTTCCTCCAACTTGCAAAGCAACAAAATTGACCAGCTCGCCTGCTTTTACTTTTTCTGTCAGATCAGGCGTAACACCTGCAATCAACGTGACCTTGCCGGTCTCTTCTGCACCAAGCACTACAATGCAAGATTTCAACTTGTTTTTAAATCTATCTAAAGTTTCGCGCATGGTCTTAGCGTCCACACCTTCCAAGCTAGCCGCCAGCACTTTAACGCCCTTTATTTCCCGTGCTTGATTGATAAGATTGTCGGCTTGTGAACTGGCAAGTTTTAACTTTAACCGTGATAAGTTTTTTTCTAGTCTCCTGACATTGTCAGTTATCTGAAAGATCTTTTGTGTTGCCTCTTCTGGCTGAGTTTTTAAAGCTTTGGCAATTTCTAGCAACTGTATTTCGTTTTGTTGTACGTACTCTAGTGCCGCTTCCCCTGTGACTGCCTCTATTCTACGTATACCTGCGGCTATCCCACTTTGAAAACGAACCTTAAATAATCCAATATCGCCTGTGCGATTAACATGTGTTCCACCACATAACTCTCGTGAAGAACCTATCTCCAATACGCGAACTTCTTCACCATACTTCTCACCAAACAGCATTACTGCACCAGTTTTTTGTGCATCTTCCATTTTCATTACACGCGCCTTGGTAGCAGTATTGGTAAAAATTTCAGCATTAACCATGGCCTCTACTTTACTTATTTCTGCTTCCGTCATCGGTAAATTATGGACAAAATCAAAACGCGTCTTATCAGCATCAACTAGCGACCCTTTCTGCTCCACATGATCGCCGAGCACCTCTCGTAAAGCCTTATGCATTAAGTGAGTAACAGAGTGATTGCGTTCAGTACGTGCTCGCGAAACTTGATCAACTTTTGCCGAAACCTTGTTGTTTAGAGCTAATCTCCCGCTTTGTAGTTGCCCCCTGTGCCCAAATACATCTACCTGAATTTTTTGTGTTTCCGCAACAGTGAATGTCCCCCCGTCAGACAGCAACACACCACGATCTCCTACCTGCCCGCCCGACTCAGCGTAAAACGGTGTGTGATCTAGTACGATTACCGCTTCATCCCCGGCCTCGATGGAATCTACCCGATTACCCTCTTTATAAATAGCAAGAACCTGACCTTCGTGTTGTAGGCCCTCATAACCATGAAACTGCGTCGCACGCCCGTCGTATTCCATCCCGCTCTGCATAGTAAATTTACTTGCCCCCCGTGCTCGTGCACGCTGCTTCTCCATTTCCCTATTAAATTCTTTTTTAGTTTCTTTAGTATATGGAATTCCTCTTTCACGGCATAAGTCTATTGTTAAATCCTTAGGAAAGCCAAAGGTATCATATAATTTAAAAACATCTTGACCAGCAACAGGAATTAAATCTTCTTTTAGATAACAAAAATATATTTCGCTTCTATATGTCCGATTATTTATTTTAAATAAGCCTGTTTTCTCGGGCACGTGTGTATTACCAACTATTATTATCGCAACTCCATAAGTTGATTCATTTTTCTCCCGGCTATATTCATTAACGCCATTTATAAACTCCTCTGTAAATTTAGATACGTCGCTCAATTCAGAGAATCTTTTTGTTTGTACTACAATAGCAACTTCTTCTTGATGAAATATGCCATCAAACTGAACTCCTTTTGTTCCTGATCTATTAACAAGGGTAAAAGGTTTATTCGAATTAAGTTTTTTTTGTATGAAATTATTGCCGCGGTGTCCTAGCCAAACCATTGTTTCAAAAAGCTGCATGCCGCTTTCTAACGTTTCCCTGAAGCGCTCCTCCTCTTGTTTCAATACGGACTTTACTCGTGTTTTGGCCTTGACTAACTCTGGGTAGGCCTGTCCCATTACATTTACAAGATCATCCACCAACAAATAAAAAAACGGCTTCTTCTGTCCTAGTTGATAACCATGCCGGATAGCACGACGAATAATGCGGCGAAGCACATACCCGCGCCCTTCATTATCAGGAATCACGCCATCAGTGATTAGAAAGGAACATGCGCGAATGTGATCAGCGATCACCTTAAGTGAGCTTTTAGTAAGATCGCTAGTATTGGTTACTTTAGCTGCTTTACGAATAAGGCTTTGGAATAAATCAATCTCGTAATTGGAATGCACGTGTTGTATTACAGCAGAAATGCGCTCTAATCCCATGCCAGTATCTACAGATGGACGAGGCAACGGATAGAGTTTACCCGAACCGTCTCGATTGTGTTGCATGAACACTAGGTTCCAGATTTCGACGTAGCGATCGCCACCATTCTCTGGTGTGCCCGGCGGACCGCCCGAAAATTCTGATCCATGGTCGTAAAAAATTTCAGAACAAGGACCACAAGGACCCGTGTCTCCCATCTGCCAGAAATTATCCATAGTGGCTATGCGTACCAACTGTGAAGAAACAATGCCTACTTCGTTGAGCCAAATATCGGCTGATTCATTGTCTTCAGCATGGACTGTCACCCATAACTTTTCCTGTGGAATCTTCAGTGTGACGGTAAGAAACTCCCATGCGAGCTGGATGGCTTCCTTCTTAAAATAATCTCCAAAACTAAAATTTCCCAGCATCTCGAAAAATGTATGATGACGCGCGGTATAGCCCACATTCTCGAGGTCATTATGTTTGCCCCCTGCACGCACGCAGCGTTGTGCGCTTACTGCGCGCTTATAAGGACGCTTGTCCTGGCCCAGGAATACGTCCTTGAACTGCACCATGCCTGCATTGGTAAACAACAAAGTAGGATCATTACTTGGAACAAGAGGGCTTGAGGCCACAATTGTGTGTCCACGTGCTGCGAAAAACTCCAAAAACTTGTGTCTTATTTCACTACTTTTCATATCTATTTATTTGAAACAAAAAAACATGAGTCCAGCCGCTCTACTCATCCTGAGACCGCAATACTTGTCTTATTATCTCTGACGTAAAACCCCGGCTCATCAAAAATCGTATTTGTTTCGCTCGTTCTTTTGCATTAATAGGCATTGCACCAAATTTTTTCCTCCATACCGTGCGCGCTGTTTCAAGCTCAGTTTCCTTAAGGTGGGGCAACGCGGCAGCAATTAAATCTTCATCAATGCCTTTCTGCTGCAACTCGTGCACAATGCGGCGACTACCAAATTTACTCCTGCGAACGTGGACCACCTGCTCGACCATACGGCCAGCCGACAAAAGGCCGCGCTGCTCCAATGAATCCAACACAAAGGATAGCTCTTCAAGAGTTGGGGCATAAGGCGTAAGTTTTTTTTCCAACTCCAGCCTGGAGTGCTCACGCCGTGCCAAATAATCGAGGGCGCGGATTTTCAAACTCGGCCCGGAAGACATGGCGCTTATTCCACGGGAATAACTTCAGCTTGGCTGGCAACTCCCACAATAGAGCAAATTTTTAACTCGATTTCTTTTGCAATTTTGGAATGCTGTTTCAGGTATTCGCGTGCATTATCCTTTCCTTGGCCAATTTTTTCGCCATTATAGGCATACCAAGCACCGGATTTCTCGACCAGATTATGCAACACGCCGAGCTCTAAGATCTCGCCTTCACGCGAAATGCCCTCGCCGTAAAGGATATCAAATTCAGCCTTCTTAAATGGAGGCGCAACTTTATTCTTAACCACCTTGACGCGAGTTTCATTGCCAAGCACCTCGTCGCCCTTCTTGATGGCACCAATACGCCGAATGTCGAGACGAACCGAAGCGTAGAACTTCAAAGCATTACCACCGGTAGTGGTTTCTGGGTTACCAAACATCACGCCTATTTTCATGCGTATCTGATTGATAAAAATTACCATTGTATTGCTGCGCTTGATGTTAGCGGCAAGTTTTCGTAGCGCCTGCGACATCAATCTCGCTTGTAAGCCCATTTGGGGCTCTCCCATTTCACCCTCAATTTCAGCGCGCGGCGTTAAGGCCGCAACCGAATCTATTACTACCACATCGAGCGATCCAGAACGTACAAGCATATCGACGATTTCCAGTGCCTGCTCACCATTATCAGGCTGAGAAATAAGCAATTCCTGAACGTTGATACCAATCTTTTGTGCATACTGTGGATCTAATGCGTGTTCTGCATCAATAAATGCTGCGGTACCACCAATCTTTTGCACTTCTGCAATAACTTGCAACGTAAGCGTGGTCTTGCCGGACGATTCTGGTCCGTAAATTTCTATTACCCTCCCACGTGGCAGCCCTCCCACACCCAACGCAATATCAAGCCCCAGCGAGCCGGTGGAGATTACTTCGATATCTCTGATGTTGTCACTGGCACCAAGACGCATGATTGAACCCTTACCAAACTGTTTTTCGATCTGGGAAAGTGCCGCTGCTAGCGCTTTGTTTCTATTTTCATCCATAAGTTTATCCTTTCAGAAATTCGTTGAATTATCGCACATGTAAATCAACGCAGAAAGACAACATAAAGTGAAAACGTTGATTCAAACAACTGAAGAGCTCGTGTCATGTAGCAAAGTCATCATCCCTCGCAGGGCCACAGCCACTGACTGCTGTCTTACTGCCTCACGGTCACCGGTAAAATGCCGAGTTTCGCTCCGCACATGATTGTCTTTCCTCACCCAAGCAAAACACACCATACCCACCGGTTTTTCCACTGTGCCGCCCCCTGGACCAGCAATACCGGTAATCGAAACGGCGATCTGTGCATGACTTCGAGAAACTGCACCATGTGCCATTTCTCGAGCGGTTTGCTCAGATACCGCGCCATGTTGTTTTAGTGTCTTGCTACTTACGCCCAGCATTTCTTGCTTTGAAATAGTGGTATAGGTAATGAATCCCCGCTCGTACCAAGCTGAGCTACCTGCAATCGAAGTAACCATATGCCCCAACCAACCACCCGTGCAGGATTCTGCGCTGACGAGCATCAAGCCTTGCTGGACGAGTGTTAAACCAACTTGCTTTGCAAGATGCTGAAGTGTCTGGTCATTTATAGCATTTATGATTCCGCCCAAATTCATGCCCCTTTACGATAATACAAATGCCTTCCATACCGCCAAACAAAGCAAGGTAAAAAATGCTGCCAGTAAATCATCAAACATTACGCCAAAACCGTTGCGTAGTTTCTTGTCATAATATCGGATTGGCTGCGGCTTGAGTATATCGAATAGACGAAACAGCAAAAAAGCAAATGCCTGCCAAACCAAGTTATCTGGTGTGAAAAACAACACCAGCAAAAAAGCAACAATTTCATCCCATACTATTCCACTATGGTCGTGGATACCAAGCACCTTGCCGGTTAAACTACAGCACCAAATACCAGCGATGAACATAATATCAATTAGCAGTAGAAATTGAACCGGATCTAGGTTTTGATTAATCAGCCAGAACAAAGGGAACGCAACAAGTGTCCCTACAGTGCCCGGCGCTACTGGACTTAACCCTGCGCCCCCACCAAATGCAACAAAGAAAGCAGGATGTTGCCATACAAATCTTATGCTAGGGTTTGGGTAAGTTGGTACAGTATTCACCGTAGGCTTTAGTTCAAGCTCCAGCTCGGATGTAATTTGAGGATCAGGGGGAGTGAAAG
>QIFK01000037.1 GCA_003230615.1 Nitrosospira sp.
AGCGGGAGCGGGAGCTGGAGCTGGAGCGGGAGCGGGAGTGACTGAATGATATCAATTAAGGAGTATCAAGCATGAACATCGAAGATTTAACTTACGGGCAAATGAAAGAGATCAACAAATTATTAACGCCAAAAGAAGAAGACCGTGCCCACCCGTATAAAATTGGGCAAAATTATTTCATCCGCACGGTAACACATTATTTCGTAGGTAACTTGCTGGGAGTTTTCAAAAATGAACTCGTGATGAACCGTTGTAGCTGGGTTGCTGACACAGGCCGGTTTCATGATGCGATTGTGGGGGACGCTACCTTTAGCGAAATCGAGCCGTATAAAGCGACAACCGAAGTTATCATCAATAGAGGGGCAATTATCGATGCCTCATTTTATGCTAGCGAAATTCCGGTAAGCCAAAAATGAAACATATGAACACAGAAAACAAAGTCGCGCCAAAAATATACGCCCAGCAAGACTTTCTTAATTTTATCAGACAGCTAAATGAGAGGAATCACGATAAGGTCTTGCAGGCTTACACCATGGGATATGAGCATGGCCAAGATGATGCAGTGATATCATCGAAATTCAATCGAGAAGGAACCCAATAAGATGTCATCTGAGATAGTGCCTGACCCATCAAGCAAAGCCGCATCAGCTATAGAAAAGGTTGTCATTAGTGGAGACTTATCCACGTTATCCGCAGAAGATAGAGTCTATCATTACAAGTCAGTCTGCAAAAGCATGGGGCTTAACCCACTAAGCCAACCCTTCTCTTATGTTAAATACAATGGCAAGTTAGTCTTATATGCCAACAAAAATTGCACTGATCAAATAAGGAGCAATAGAAAGATATCTATTGAAATTGTTTCACGCGAAAAAATCGGTGATGTTTACATCGTTACCGCTAAGGCGACGGATGACCAAGGTAGATTTGACGAAAGTACGGGGGCGGTGGGCATTGCTGGATTGAAAGGGGATGCTTTGGGAAATGCTCTCATGAAGTCTGAGAGCAAGGCCAAACGACGGGTGACCCTTTCGCTGGTCGGGCTAGGCTTGCTAGATGAGTCAGAGGTGGCCACCATTCCCCATTCTGAGAAGGTAGAAATTGACCATGAGACGGGCGAGATATTAGACCCTACCCAAGATGCGATTGACCTGCACCAAGACACCATCACCTGCATTAAAACCAGCTTAGCAAAAGCAAAGCCGATCCCAGGCGAAGGGGGCTATGAGTATCAATCTAATGAGGACGCATTGATCGCCGCACAAGCTTGGTTTGAATTGTCTCGGAAAGAGAAAAGATTGCTATGGGTACTACCGGAAAAAGGAGGTGCGTTTACTCCGTCTGAAATGCTGGTACTTAAGTCACCTGGGTTCAAAGTAATGTACGATAATTATTTGGAAGAGGCGAGTGCAGTAGAGGGTGAGGTGATCAATGGATGATAGGCTCACTCAATCAATGGCTAGGAAACAAAGTCTGGGTGAAAACTTCAGACAATGAATACAACGCCAGCCTATCCTATGTTGATGACAATCGAATCATTATCACCTCACCCTTTTCTCACCTTGAGATACCTTGGATTGAGGTTCAACTGATGAGTGTATTTGATAGCGGTAAAATCATACCTTTGATTATGAATGACGATAAACAGGCAGCCAACCAGATAAAGGAGCCACCAACATGTATGGAAGGAGGTGAATCAAAATAAAAGACGGGTATATTTAATTTACTTAACTTGGAGACAAATATGAAAAATCTACTTATCACACTAGCCATAGCTTTGGCTATGAGTCAAGCCAATGCAATCGAGTATTCACATGTTAACAACGTGCTAAATATATCAACAGGATCAGCATCACCTGTCAATGATCTGTTTTTAAATGGTAACAAAATAAAGCTAAACGGGTCACTTATTTGTCAATTCCCTGGGACTTCTGAGGGTGGGCATCAGCAAAGAATCGTTAAAACATTTAGACCTAACGGTGCTTTTACGATATCAGTTGATACCACAAATAGCGTCTGCACGCTCATTGATTATTTTTTTGACTCTAGAGATCTTAATCAAGCGCCAAGTAGTTTTGGGATGGTGGATACTGGATCAAGATTGCAATTTCCGTTTTCAAGAGCTGGCGGAGGAATCAATAATCTAGACAGCGTGCAATATCGAGTTAACCCTGATGTGATTAGTGACAAGATAGATGGAACTTCACTTTTTTACGACAACAATATATTGGTTGAGCAATGCACAATTTTCACTGGTACTGCACAGTGGGCACAGTGGCTAGATATGATTAGTGACTTTGAAGTATCTGCCGTTGTAGATTATAACAAGTCAAACTGCAATGTTAACTTAATCATTGACACATCAAAGCAATAATATCCTGCCGCGCTACTAAGGAGTAGCGCGGTACATTTTAATTTATTTAACGGAGCCACCAACATGTACCGAATAACCGCTATATTATTTATCGTCTCGATGTCAATCGCCGCTTTAGCTGCGGTGGGTATTGTGAGGCTTTTCATTTAGGGGTAGCACCATGGATGCGAATTTCGGGAAATACGGTTTAATCATTATATTAATGCTAATGGTTATTATCTTATTTAAGACAACCAACTTTATTGATAAATCTAGCAGGTTTGAATTGATCGAAAGGTTCAACCTATCTGGCAATTATCAACATGGTCTAATCGCAAAAGACCCTCTAACCTCTAAATGCTATTTGGCAATCTGGACAAAAGGGAATAATAACCCTGACATAGTGCAGAAAGATTGTTAAAGACGTTTCGAACTAGCACAAGAAGAATGGTTAGAAACGGCATTCAAATTTATCGACCACCACAAGGAGACCAAAGCCATGAAAAAATTAGATGACATTATGCCCTGCCCTTTTTGCGGGGGAGAATCAGAGATGGATACGGACGGACCGGACAATTACGCCCTGTTTATAGAATGCACTCAATGTGGGACTGAGCTTGGGCACACTGACGGCAAAGAAGATAAGTTGATTGAGGCGTGGAACACGAGGTGGACGCCCAATGACTAAAGTATTTAGCATTGACGGGGACTATTTCCACGACATGCAGTATGTCATGGATACACTGAACTCAGAACTCAAGCCAGGCACGAAGGTAATGATTGATGAAGGAACATCAAAGCGTGCTAAACATGGGAATTTTCTCAATGTCGACTTAATGATTCATCAAATGCAGGAGCTAGCTTATGAAGAATTTGAAGCACTATCTGATGGGTATCTTGATGGTGTGACAGACAATCAAAAACATGAGTTGGCCAACATCATTAGCCAATACCTTGACGACAATACTGCCCGCATTAGCTTCAACTATGTGACGCGTACCGGTACGATGGAGGTAACAACAGAATGAATATTGACGAATCGCTAGAACTTCACAGCATCGACCAGGACTTTATTGACGGGTTTGAGATGGAAGAAGAAAACAAGACAGACACCGCTTGCGTGCCCAAAGATGCTCAGCCCATCACCGACGAAGCCATGCTAGAAATCATGATCCAAACCTTACCCATCCACCTTCATGATGTCAAAGACATGCGCAAGCTGATCAACAGACTATAGCCCGTCTTAGTTAACACATTTGAAATCAACCACAGGAACTAACCACCATGGAATTCATCAACAGCGCAGCACTATCTACCGGCATTATTCAGGCCATTTACGTGGGTGGCATTATCTTCTTAGTCGTATCCGCCCTGCTATGGTTCTTGCTTCCCTTTGCTGTCTTTGGGACCAAGCGCAAGATCGACCAGCTTATTGAAGAGAATCAAGAGACCAACCTAAAGCTTCAACTGCTGATCAACGAAATGAAGCGGGGTCACCAGGCAGTCACCAATGACCCCAATGTGACCCAGATTAGAAGCAGAGCAAGTTAATGACTAAGTATAACGTTTTAGACATTGCCATTGAACAAGTGGAAATGCATGATGAAGACGAAGTGACAGATCTAACCATCATGGCAAACTATATTCTTGAAGTCCAAGATCATATTAAAGAGTGCCAGCTTGTGATCGACCTTTATAAAGATGAGGAATGCAAAGTAAGAATTCTTACTTTGCTGATCGATGAAATAAATTGTATTTCAGAAATGATGGAAGACAGAAAATAGAAGGTAAAACGAATCTAAGCTTAGCCTAGATTCGTTTTTTTAGTTAGGGATAAACCACAGGAATCAAATCAAGAAACTCCTCGATGACCCAAACCGGATAAGTGTTAACCGTACCGTAAGTCGGGTCAGGTGACTGGCCAATCTTAATCCCTCGCTCTCTGCACAATGCTGAACACTTCTTTCCCCCCTTACTCGATTGCTTCGCAATAAATATTAACACGTGCTTGCGTAATATTTTGACACGTGTTATCGTCTTGCTTTCAGCAAACCACCGAAGGAAGAGAAAATGGAAAGAATGACAATTACCTTGCCAGAAAAGTTAAAATCTAGAATGGCATTAATGACTGGCAGCCACAATTGGTCAGCTCTATGTGTTAAAGGATTCGAGGAATATCTTGATTTTAATCCAGAGTATGTAATGGAGTGCAAGACTCGCGCCCAACTAATCAACAAGCTTAGGTCTCAGAAAAATAACCTAGATAATGATGATTATGGCAGAGGATTCTGCTGGGCTAAAGCGTTTGCATGTAGCGGCAATCTGTCTTATCCCTGCATGAGATGGATCGCTAAATATTCTGGGCCAATGAGCAAGCTTCAGGAAGCATATTATGACTCAAGTGATACGAGCGACACGGCATTTATGGGCTATGATTATGGAGGCTTCAACCCCGACCCTGATTTATCAAATGATAAGTTCATTGAAGGATTAGTTGACGGAATTTCAGAGTTTTTCGCGAGTGTTGAGGCTGAGATTTAGCGATTAATCGGACACATCAATCCGCTTAATACCAGTACCCAAGACCGCTTGACTGGATAGCGCTTTTGATTGAGTCCACTCCATCGTCGGAAAGGATCGAGTAGGAATAAACTTCACTCGGTCCTTGTCTTCCAGCCTGATGTAATCCGTAGTGACTTCAATCAATACCCATGGGTCAGATCCTGTCGCCGTACCGAACCAGTACACCGATCCTTTGCACACATCCGACTGGGCTAAGAATCGCTGCTTACCAAACGTGCGTGAGGTTCTGGCGGTGACGATCTTCTTGATGTAGAGGGATGCGAACAAAAATAAGACGGCGCCAATGGCTACCCATAATTCATAACTGGTCGCCAGGTTTAGCAACGCTTGGTCGATGTCTTTGATGTTGTCTATGTCGTTCATATTTTTCCTCGCTAATAAAAAAGCCTCCTTGAAACCAAGGAGGCTTAGGAAGGTGATGATAACTAAATTTTAGTGCATAGGAAACAGATCGAGCGTTTTATTTTTTTCCACATCCTTTCTATCAGCGAACAAATCAGCATTCGCTTTAAGCACGTTCTTTATTACCGCATTAGGGTAGGCATTGACGGTATGATTTTTCCATGCGTTAATCTTAGTCATGCTGATATTATTCTCCCTACAATGCTTGGTACATAACCGACCCACGACAAGATTAGCCCCCGCAATGAGCGCCACCTGATAGGTCATGCAATAGTCCCTTACTGAAATCAAAGACACAGGCTTTAGGACATTGCTGGATTGTTCCAGTTGGGTGATCCGCTGGTCCATCTGAGTGTTGATGGCCTCTTGCTCAATTTGCTTACCAATCATCACTTGCATTATTTCAAGCTGACTCATCGGCTTGGCTGGTCCTTCTAATGCCTGCCAACGTTTGATGATGCTATTTCTGAGTTTAATGTTGTACCCTGACACCAGCGTTAAAGTTAGCTCCTTGTCTAATTTGTAGCACTTTCTTTCCTGGTTATTGGCGTCTTTATAGCCCGACGCAAAACTGCGTTCGGCTATATCAAGCGATTCAAACATCTTTTCTATATCACGGATCACATCAGCGTGACGCTTTCCCGTCAGCTCAGCAATCTCAAGACTGGACATGGTTTGGATTTGTTTAATGTTTACTATGGGTAAGTTCATACGATACTCCAATTAATCGCACCCACCGCCGCCTGCCAATTTAGAATGCGCAAGGAAGCGCAAAGAAATTAACGACGATGGGCACTGAAATTGGTACTTCTAAACTGGCAGGACCATGATGAATAAAATGGGCGGATCTGTCAATCTATTTTTCAATAGGTCCAAACCGTGGGTCGCATTCGATTCTCGGTTTGCTCCAAATCATCCAGGTGGATAATGCGATGATTGGCAGCTCCTGTTTGTTTAAATCCAACACCTGTCAACCCATACGTGAGTAAGTGGGATAGCATTTTGTAAACCTTATTGTGATAGATATTGATGTCCACCGCACGCCCGATTAAATGGGCACTGTTGGGCCTGCCTCCTACCGCCTTGTTGTGCTTCTTGCAACGATACCCAGAGGTCACTGGCATAGGTTCATTGACACAGATCCTTAGCCCTGACATTCGATCCATGAATCTGATATCCATTTTCATCTCACCACAACAAGGACACTTCAATTCATTTTCTGTAAAAAATGCGAATTCCATAGGTCACCTAAAACATTTTTAATATCATGGCTCTGGTTGCCGCTGTACAGTTAATCACATAAGCGGAAAAACCGATGACATCATAGTTGGGGTTCCTGCGCTTCCTCTGCATCATCTTCAGATAAAGCACATTGCCCAAGTGCGGGGCATCACACTGGTTGCATATTTCTCTTAGCTCATCTTTCGCATAATCATAATCATCATCGCTCGCGTTCATCCGATACACTCCGTAATAAGCTATCCAGGCTATCTCTTCTAAGGATAGTACTGATATCTTGAGACCGGCTATTAATTAACAGCATAATTAAATTATAGGTCTCTTCTTTATCGGCGAACTTATCATAATCTGAAGTAATCTTTACCACCTGCTCTTTGATGTAAGAGACATCTTGGGCGACCGATTGAACCTGGTAAACTAACCCAGCGAATGAGCTAAGCAATATCACGGCAATCGTACTAACCAAACCTGTCAAAAATTTGCTGTCAATGTGTGGCATAATATTTATACTATCGCATTAAAAACGCTGGTCCCATCGCTGACCAACATACCGCGTGCGCTATTAGCAATATCAATAGTAAACCCCTGGCCTGAAACCTCAAACTTCAATATGTCTCCCGAACCATTCAGAACCGCCCAATGTTTCTCGACCCCAGAAGGAAAAGTAATGGTCGCTGATGCGCCTAGTGCACCCCCAAACTGCAATACATTGGGACCAATTTCTGCTTTAGTTAACGTCACGTTGCCGGTGATGGTCTTAAATGCTTTGCCACCTGATTGGCTTAATAGATTCCATACCGATCCTGTCCAAGCAATAGGCGAGACATCCTCATTGGAATACAATACCTGGTCAACGAAAGGCGTATAGTTGTACCATGCCCCAGCATAATAATGGGCAATATCACCTAGTGTATAAGTCGACCAATCGGTCCCTGTTGCCGAAGCAGGGATGATATACAAATCCCCATTAGTGGGACTGCCTGGTTCAGCCGTGGTGACTCTTGATAAAATTCGGCTAGAAACAAAAGCGTCAAGTAATCGTAACGCCTCATTGTGGGTGACTTCTTTACTGGCTTGGCCTGATGATATCTCAGGCATAGATAATCGTGCTGTGGTCATGTGAAAGTTTTCTCATTTTCGTAGCCATCACCTACTACAGTGCTGACTTGGGTGACAGTTAAATAAACGGTAGCAGTAGGACTACCGTACCAAAGATTGATCGTCGCAGCAGTAATAGTGTAAGCGGGCGTGCCAAATACATTGGCAATAATATCATATAATATACCTCCATTAGAAGGGAGCGCATCATAGAGTCTAATTCTGTATTGCTCAGCATTTTCATCAAGTGGCACATCTATGTTATTCACCCAGTCGTTCGCGATTCTTGCTCTGCGAACCCAGGTTAATGATATGTCACCAGCCGTAGCACGTACCCCTTTTAAGTGGACGGGAGAATACGGCTTGGATCTAACCGAATTATAAGTGAAGCCCACCACCGTGGCGTCGGTGACATCTTGACCATTGGTGACGTTAAGATGATAATTGAGCAGCCCAATATTAGCCGCATCACGCGACAC
>QIFK01000003.1 GCA_003230615.1 Nitrosospira sp.
CGACCTATCATTTTCTAGGCCAGGCATTGGGAATAGTATTTCCACGCTGCCGACTGTAAGATAATTACCGCCGAGCGCTCTGAAGGAAATATCACGTGGGCCTAGCGAACTGACTCGGTAGCCACGTACAGTGCGATTGCCACCAGCAAAGAAGTTTTTAAAGTAAGGTAAATCGTCTCCTGTATAGCCATCACCATATCCCAGTTTCCCATTTAGCCTAAGGGTAAAATAATCTGTAATAGGATAGTAGAACTGGAGCTCATAATTTAGCTTGAAGTATTTGAGATCCCCCATCGGCAAACCTACTTCGGCAAATGCCCTCTGTATCGTACCCTCAGTTGGCCAAATACCACTGTTGCGGACATCACGTTGCCATCTAACAGTTACTGGAATATTGATAGTTGGATTTCCAAAGTCTCTTATAAAATTTCGGGCACGTGCCGGACTAAAGATAGACAATTCCTGGTCGTTCAGTTCGCCACCAATCCCAAAAAAGACGGAGTCTGTTTCATTAACTGGCAAACCGAAACGAAGACGGGCACCGGTAGTGGTAGACTTAATGTCGGATACGCCATCCAGGTTATTGGTATTAAGGCTACGCCGATAAACATCAACTCCTGCAGCTACTCCATCAATAGTAAAATAAGGATCGGTATACGACAAAGCGAATACTTTTCTAACTGAACCAGTATTAGCTCTTAGGGAAACAAATTTTCCCGTGCCAAATATATTGTTCTGAGAAATATTCCCAGTTAATATTAGGCCCTCTTGTTGGGAATATCCTAGCCCAAACATTAAATTACCAGTGGGCTTTTCTTTAACATCTATTTTTACGTCAATCTTATCTGTGGCATCGCTAACTGCTGGTGTTTCTGTATTAACAGCAGAGAAATACTGTAGCTTGTCTATACGCTGCTTGGAGCGTTTTATTTGGGAAGTTGAATACCAGGCACCTTCGAGTTGGCGTATTTCCCGACGTATTACTTCGTCACGTGTGCGGTTATTGCCAGATATGGTAATGCGTCTTACGTAAACCCTGCGGCCAGGATCAATATAAAAAGTAAAACTTACTTGTTGTTTCTCCTTATCCAGTTCTGGCGATGCATTTATATTAGCGAACCCGTAGCCATCATCACCCAATCGGTCTGTAATGAGCTTTACTGACTCAGTCAGTTTCTGACGTGAGAACACATCACCAGCTCCAATTAGGACAAGTTTTCGTAACTCCTCCTCAGGCACTGGCATTTCGCCTGCTAGCTTGATCTCAGAAATATTGTACTGGGGCCCCTCAATAATATTTATCGTAATGTAAATATCCTTCATGTCAGGCGTGACGGAAACCTGGGTAGAGTCAATAGTAAATTCTAGGAAGCCCCGGTCAAGATAATAGGAGCGCAATGTTTCCAAGTCTGCGGATAGTTTCTGTTTTGAGTATTGGTCATCCTTAGTAAACCAAGTTAAAAGACCGGGAGTTCTGAGAGTAAATGTACCCACCAATGCTCTCTCTCTAAATGAATTGTTCCCGATGATGTTTATCTTACGAATTTTTGCAACTTCACCTTCGTCAATATTAAAGTTGAGGCTAACACGATTACGTTCAAGAGGTGTGATTGTGGTCGTAATTTTTACCGCATATCTTCCTTTACTAATATAACTTAGCTTCAATCTCTGTTCAGCTTTTTCTAGCACCGAGCGATTAAAGATACGTGATACGGCCAGACCGTCCCGCCTCAATCCATCTTTTAGCTTTTTTGGTTCAAATTCACTTACACCTACAACGCTAATTTCGGCAATAGCGGGGCGCTCTACTACTATAACTAGAAGGACGCCATTTTGAGACTCTAGTCGTACATCTTTAAAAAAACCGGTAGAGAAAAGAGCCTTAATAGCATCTGCAGCCTTTTTGTCATCTAGTGTGTCGCCAACCTTTACCGGTAGGTAACTGAATACAGTTCCTGCATCAGTCCGTTGTATACCCTCGACTCGGATATCTTTAATTACGAATGGCTCTACCGCCCATAAGAATGAGGAGAAGAAGAAAAAGATAAGCGCAGCAAGACCCTTGATTTTCATTCTTTAACTAGAGATGAACCGATTGATATCGTTATATACTGCAAAAGCCATCAGAGTAAACAACAGCATCATCCCTAGCTGTTGTCCAATCTCCATGGCTTTTTCAGAAAGCGGACTACCTTTAATGATTTCAATCACATAATACATCAAATGCCCGCCATCTAATAAGGGGATAGGCAACAAATTCAGCACCCCTAGACTTATACTGATAAGTGCGAGAAACCCTAGATAAGAGGCGATTCCCATCTGTGCCGATTTACCGGCATAATCAGCGATTGTTATGGGTCCGCTCAAATTTTTCCACGAAACTTCTCCCATCACCATTTTCCATATCATTTGCAACGTAAACACTGATGTTTCCCAAGTTTTAACTATTGCCCTGATCATGGCTGTTCCTGCTGGGTAGCTAACCTCGACCAATAAATTTTCTAACCTGGAACGGTCAATTTTTGGCCCAACCCCTATTTTGCCAATTTGTTCACCATTCTCAATAGCTACATCAGGAGTTACATTCAAACTAATTTTAGTGTTTCCACGTTGGATTTCCATTACTAATAGTTGTTCTGGATTATCCCGTATCTGCCGTACTAAATCTTTCCACCATACTGTTTTTACTCTGTTTACAAATAGAATTTCATCATTGGGAAGTAAACCAGCGCGATCACCTGCACCATTTTTTATTACTTGAGCAATCACTGGTTTTATTTCTGGTTGGTAGATGTTTAGGCCGATTTTTTTTAGAAAGTCGGCATCTAAATCATCAGCATTTATTTTACTTAAGTCCATTTTTCGCCAGAAAACTTGCCCGTCTTGGTTAAGGGTCTCCACGATTAAATTAGGAGATCTCTCTATTGCCCGAGCTAGCAGGATCCAGCGAGCATCTTGCCAGGTTAGTATGGGTTCAGACCCGATTTTTACTATGGTTTCACCTGACTCAAAAGCTGCCATTGCAGCAGGTGTTTCTGGAATGATTGGTCCTAGTACTGGTTTCATGCCGCTGAAACCATGCATGAAAAGTAACCAATAAAGCAGAATAGCCAGCAGAAAGTTCGCAATTGGCCCAGCTGAAACGATAGCGAAGCGATGTGTGACAGGCTTACGATTAAACGAGCGTGTTAAATCTTCAGGGGCAACTTCACCTTCACGTTCATCTAGCATCTTCACATAACCACCAATAGGGAAAGCTGCTATGACCCATTCAGTCTGATCTCTTCCCCAATATTTTTTTATCAAAGGCCTACCAAATCCTATTGAGAAACGCAATACTTTTACATTATACAAACGTGCTATCAAGTAATGGCCAAATTCGTGGAATACGATTAGCAAGCTCAAAGCGAAGACGAAAGCAATTATTGTAAAAAGGAGTGTCATACCGGTTTTATGGTCTGGAATTTTAGAACACGATAAGTTTCAATAAAGAAAATAGATGATGTAATTTCACGCATATCGTTAGGATAGATTAGGAGATTACAATTTGGGAGTAAGCGATCAGATTGGCACCAGATGAGATATGACGACACGCAGTTCCAGTAATCTACTGGCAGATATGAGTATACAAATTGATACATAGGTAACATCGTACAAAGTAGCAAAGCAACATCGTAGCTATTTTCTCGAATCGGTGTTTTTCGTGTCTAGCCATTCATACGCAGCTTCGCGCGTCATGTTATCGGCTGCTAGCACATCGTCAAGCGTAAAGATATCTTTGTGGTCGACTGCTTGCATAACTTGTTTAATCATAGATGGAATCGTTGTAAAGGGTATCCTGGATTTTAGGAATGATTCTACTGCTACCTCATTTGCAGCATTAAGTATTGCAGGTGCACTGCCGCCAGCTTCTAGCGCATTATAGGCGAGTCCCAGACAGGGAAACTTTGTGAGGTTTGGTATTTCAAAATCCAGTTGTGCGACTTTGAAAATATCAAGAGGTGTTACACCACATTCGACACGCTCTGGATATGCCAGGGCATGAGCAATTGGGGTGCGCATGTCTGGATTACCAAGTTGTGCTAGTACTGAGCCATCAACATATTCAACCATGGAATGAATTACGCTTTGTGGATGAATCACCACTTGGATTTGCTCTGGTGTAGCATTAAATAACCAACGTGCCTCAATTAGCTCTAGACCCTTATTCATCATGGTGGCAGAGTCTACTGATATCTTCTGTCCCATTACCCAATTAGGATGAGCGCAAGCTTGTTTCGGCGTAACATGCTTCATTTCAGCTAGTGAAGTTTGTCGAAATGGGCCACCAGATGCAGTCAACAGAATGCGACGTACCCCAACTGCTGCACAGTCTCCGGTAAAGTTTCGTGGCAGCGACTGAAAAATGGCATTGTGTTCACTGTCTATTGGTAGCAAAGTGGCATGATGTTTTTTAACAACATCCATGAAAATGTGACCCGCCATTACTAAAGTTTCTTTGTTGGCAAGAAGTACATATTTCCCCGCAAGAGCAGCTGCAAATGTGGGCCGTATTCCAGCGGCACCGACAATGGCTGCCATTACTATATCTACTTCAGGTAACGATGCTACTTTCTCCAGCGACTCGACTCCACACAGGACTTCAGTGTTAATCTCAGTTGTGCAAATTTTTTTCTTTAGTTCTTCTGCGCCAGCCGCATTTAACATTACTGCATAACGTGGGTTAAAGCGACAGCATTGTTCCAGCATTTTATCAATGTTGTTGTTGGCAGTGAGTGCGGTGACATGAAATCGATCAGGATGGCGTGCGACAACATCAAGCGTGCTTACTCCTACACTTCCGGTAGAGCCAAGAATGGTTAGATGCCGAATAACAGTCATAATTCAATATTAAAAAGGAGAACTGCTAAAACAGCTATAGGTAGAGTCGAAGTAAGTGCATCTATGCGGTCAAGTATACCACCGTGGCCGGGCAAAATATTTCCGCTATTCTTGACCCCAGCTTGACGTTTTATCAGGGACTCAAACAAATCACCAATGATACCCAGCACAACAAGCACCAATAACAGTAGAACTAATAGTACGATATGGATTTTTTCCCCTGCCAAGTAACCCCAAGTCAACGCATAAATAGAAACTGCTATTAGTGCTCCCACCACACCTTCCCAAGTTTTGCCAGGACTTACTTTCGGTGCAAGTTTGTGCCTGCCGAGCGTCCGTCCGACGAAATATGCTGACGTATCAGAAACCCAAACAGCTGTCATGAAACCCAATAAAAGAAGCGGATCGATAGCACGCAACTGGTACAAAGAAAGACAAGTGGGTAATAGTAAAAGCCAGCCTATTAATGCAAACAGGGCTGGATTTCTGATCGGAAGGTTTAATTTCAAAAGGCTTGGCGCACCTAGTATCCAGAATACTAATGTTGCTGCGTAAAGCGGTAAAAATACTGTGGTGTAGGAATTAGTCAGGACAGCCCTACTCAGGACGAATAGTAATTCGCCTCCAATTAACACGGTAAGGACAAGGTAAAAGATAGAGCCAGACAAGGAGAATTTTGCCAATCTACTCCATTCCCATGAACCGATTACTGCCAAAATTAGAAGCAGCGTCATCCAGAAAATCGACGATAAATAAAACAATGCTACCAGAAACAGAAGGAGAACACAGATAGCAGTGAGAATGCGGGTCTTAAGCATGAATAGCAGGAAATCAGCGAAAAACTATACGAATTAGATAGTACAAGAGTTACGCCATTTTCTTAGGTGGAATTTTCCTCATTTCATTGATTAGTTTCGATATTTTAAGTTGTTCGCTGGTTCGGCCAAAACGGCGTTCCCGTCGCTGGTAGGATTGAATTGCAAGATCAAGAGTGCTCGCGCTAAAGTCCGGCCATAAGGTATCGGTAAAGTAAAGCTCAGTGTAGGCCAGGTGCCACAACAGAAAATTACTAATACGTTGTTCCCCCCCGGTACGTATGAATAAATCGGGTTCTGGCGCATAGCTCATTGCAAAATACTGGGCCAAGTCTTTTTCCTCAAAACTACTACTTAAATCAGTGTGTTGTGCTAACATCTTATGTATGGCTTGCAAAATATCCCAGCGCCCGCCGTAGTTAGCCGCAATGGTGAGTGTAAGGCGAGTGTTAGCGGCAGTCATTGTTTCCCCGTTACGAATAAATTCAGTTATCTTAGGCTCAAATTTTGACAAATCTCCGATTACCTTGAAACGAATGCCATTCTCATGCAACTTGATTACTTCCTGCTTAAGAACAGTGATGAAAAGTTGCATTAAGAATGAGATCTCTTCTGTCGGTCTACGCCAATTCTCACTGCTGAATGCGAATAATGTCAGATAGTTAATACCGCGCTCAATACAGGCTTTAATTGCAGTGCGTACAGTTTCTACTCCGTGTTTGTGACCAGCTATCCGTGGCATGAAGCGCTCTTTTGCCCAGCGCCCGTTACCATCCATAATAATGGCAACATGCCGAGGAATCATGTGAGCTTCTGGTATCTCGTGAGTTGAACTAGAGGCGGGATGCATGGGTGATGTAGTTCTATATTTAATTAAGTTAAACTGCCATCAATTCGGTTTCCTTCACCTGCAATGCCTTATCTATTTCGGTGATGTGATGATTGGTAAGTTTCTGAATTTCATCCTGTCCATGGCGTTCATCATCTTCAGCAATCTTTTTTTCCTTAAGCAAGTCTTTCAAATGAGCATTGGCGTCGCGTCGGATATTACGCATTGCTACTCTTGCTATTTCTGCTTCATGTTTAACTACTTTTGTAAGATCTCGACGACGCTCCTCTGTCAGATCCGGCATGGGTACACGTATCATTTCACCAATAGTCATAGGATTTAATCCTAAGTCCGAATCACGGATTGTTTTTTCGATCGGACTAAGCATATTTTTTTCCCAAGGTATAATGCTGATTGTCCGGGCATCCGCCAGACCAACGTTTGCTATTTGGCTGATAGGCACGTGTGTACCGTAATAATCTACGGTGATGTGGTCGAGCAGGCCTGTATGAGCCCGCCCAGTCCGTATTTTACTCAAACAAGTTTTCAGAGCTTCTAAGCTCTTTTGCATCTTTTGTTCAGCAGATTTTATTATGTCGATGATCATAATCTATCTATATCTTATGCATAAAAGAGTAGAAGCTAATAAGTTAGCCATTCATATTAAAATATATTTAGTATGAGTGCTTATGAGACTCAAGCCCGAATTAGTGTACCTTCGTCTTTACCCGTCACGACTCGTTTGAGCGCCCCAGCCTTAATAATACTGAAAACACTGAGTGGCAATTTTTGGTCACGACACAAGGTGAGTGCAGTAGCATCCATTACTTTCAAATTTTTGGTGATGGCTTCATCAAAAGACAAATTTCGATAACGCTTGGCATCAGGGTCAGTTTTAGGGTCGTTTGAGTACACTCCATCAACCTTGGTTCCCTTGAGAACGATGTCTACGTTCATTTCCAAACCACGTAATGCGGCGGCAGTGTCAGTAGTAAAGAACGGGTTGCCAGTACCAGCTGCAAAAATAACCACCTTGCCCTCCTTTAGATAACGCATTGCCTTACCACGGATATAAGGTTCCACAACTTGATCAATACGTAGTGCTGATTGCACACGACTTTCCAGTCCACCATGACGTATTGCATCCTGTAGCGCTAAGGCATTCATGATAGTTGCCAACATGCCCATGTAGTCGGCTGTGGTACGGTCCACCTTATCACTGGCCGATGATGTCATGCCACGGAAAATATTCCCTCCGCCGATCACAATTGCCACCTCAACATCAAGCCTAGTTACTTCGGCAATTTCTGAAACAACACGCTCTATTACAGTGGGATTAATACCGTAATCATCATCGCCCATCAGGGCTTCACCAGAAAGCTTTAACAGGATACGTTTATAGGCCATAATAGTCGTGTACGCATAGCAACAATAGTTAATTTAGCTGTGGTGAATTATTTTCTAATACTTGACTAATCTGCGACATTACTTCAGTAGCAAAATCGCAAGATTTTTTTTCAATCCCTTCGCCCACGCTGAAC
>QIFK01000029.1 GCA_003230615.1 Nitrosospira sp.
TCAAAAATATAGGTCCCAGTAGAATGGTCCATTGTGTAGCTATCCTGGTCTTCTCCTGCTTGTTTTTGAATGATGACCTTAAATTCCTTAGCAATATCTCTTGTAGTTTGTATTTCACCGGATAAGCCAAGGAACGCAGGATTAAATGCGGTTACATATTGTTTAAGCAATGTAGAGGTATCGTGTTCCGGGTCAACTGATACAAATAGCACCTGCACGTGCTTGGCATCTTCACCCAATTTTTTTATGGCAGAGGCAAGCTTACCCATCGTACTAGGACACACATCCGGACAATTCGTGTAGCCGAAAAAAAGCACCACTACCTTACCTTTGAAATCATTCAGAGAACGAATTTTGCCATTGTGATCAGTGAGTTTAAAGTCTCTACCGAAATTGGCATTGGTGATATCTGTAGAAAGGAATGCAGGCTCGATCTTATTGCTACAGTTTGCTAATAGAATTACCAATGCCAGCCCAATGGCAAGTGCGAAAGAGCTAGGGCATTTCATAACTACTGCTTAGAAGCGCACGTAATGGTCTACTAGCAATACACTGAACAGAACTGTCAGATAAAAGATCGAAAAACGGAAAGTTTTACGAGCAAGCTGATCGCTATAGTCAAGATAAATTTTTACCGCGTAGTATAAAAATACCGCACCCAAGATTACCGCAGTGACAAGGTAAATCAATCCGCTCATTTTTGTGGCGTACGGCATCAGTGTAACGGCACAGAGTATCAATGTGTAAAGCAGTACGTGCAAACGCGTAAATTTGTCACCATGAGTTACCGGCAGCATGGGTATACCAACTTTCGCATATTCCAATTTACGGTAGAGTGCAAGGGCCCAGAAATGGGGTGGGGTCCATGCAAAGATTATGAGGAATAGAAGCAAGGCATCAGCAGAAATTTCTCCTGTTACCGCTGTCCATCCGAGTACTGGCGGCATTGCTCCTGAAGCACCACCAATGACAATATTCTGTGGTGTCAGAGGTTTAAGTATCACTGTGTAGATAATGGCATAACCAACAAATGTGACCAAAGTAAGCCACATGGTCAGGGGATTTACCCACTGGTGAAGCATGAATAGCCCGGCCCCGCCGATTACCGCCACGAAAAATATAGTTTCTGTAGAATTCACTTCTCCCCTTGGCAAGGGTCTACCACGCGTACGCGCCATAACAGAATCGATTTTCTGTTCCACCAAACAATTTACTGCGGCGGCTGCACCCGCGACCAAAGCAATCCCTAGGGTACCAAAAATCAGAGCGTTTAATGGAACAGCTCCAGGGACTGAAAGAAACATACCAATAATCGCAGTAAAAACAATAAGTGAGACAACCCTCGGCTTAGTTAGCCGATAGAATTGCTGCATGCGTGAAGCAGTATGTTGCCAAACCAAGCTAGTAGTCATAATCATTGATCTCCCAATCTGCTGCAGGTAGAGCTGTCCTTATCCAATTTGTGAAATCTTAAGTAATCGCTTAAGGTCTTTTGCCATCCGTGACGGATCAACATCTTTAGGAAAACGCATCATTAAGTTTCCTAATGGGTCAATCATGTAAATATGATCGTGTTGCGATATTTTTGCCGGGATTGCCTTCAGCATCTCACTACCTTTTGCGTTGATAAGCACGGTTCCCTTGAAATCTTTCAGAATGCCAGATTTTGGTATTTTATCATCATCAATCAACCATACCCTTTCTATGCGCCCCATTTCAGTTTTTTGCATCAGGCGTATCTGGCGCATAAAGTAAAGTTTTTTGCGGCACGATTCATCGCACATTCCAGAATCTACCACGAGCATTATCCATTTTCCACGTAGCTGGCTAATGTTAAATGTTACGCCATCGGTTTTGCGCAAAGCAATATCTGGCAGGACCTTGACCTCAATCAGCTCTCCATAGTTTACTCTACCTGACGGTGCTCCCCAGAAAAAGAGCAGATAGGAAAGCGCTATCGGCGCAATCATCAGCGTCATCAACAGAAGCAGCTTACGCTTGCGTGTTCTTGGGGTGATCTCTTTTGACACTCAACACCAAATATAATATCAATAACGCTAGCGCCATGGAAAACCACTGAAACGCATAACCTATGTTCCTGGCTGCCCCCGAATCAGGGCGACTCCACTTACGCGCTAACCCGTCTTTTACGTCGCTTTGTTGCAATATTAACAACGGCTGCAGCGTAAGTCCCGTAGCCTTGCGATAACGATCCAGATGAAGATTCTCCCAAACTCGCCCTGACACCGTTTTCGTAGAAAGTTCCAGGGTTCTCTGTGTCGGTGAGTGCGCTATTCCTGAAACGGTTATCTGGCCATCAGGCGTGGGCACATTCGGCAACTGGTTACGAGACCGGCCTGCAGCTATCCATCCGCGATTAATCAAAACATGCATAGAGCTCTTGCCTAATTTAATTGGCGTGACGATCTGATAGCCAGCTATACCCCGATTTATCTTGTTATCTAAATAGATTGTGTGTGATGGAACGTACGTCCCATGTACCTCAATCTGGCGAAACTGATAATCCTTAAGCTTGACTGGTGTTGTGGGCAACGATACTACGGGCTGCTGCGAGAGTTGATCTAGCCGCTCCTGTCGCGCTTCTTTTTCTTGAGCCCGGGAAAGCTGCCAGTTGCCTAGCATCAACAAAACAACCATGAAAAAAATAGCAGCAACTGTTGGCCATAACTTGATATTGAACTGCCAGCCCAAAATAGTCATTGGATAGTTGAGCTAATCTCGGCTAAACTCTCGCCCAGATTCTATACTTATAAAACAGGCAGAAAAAATATTGAAGATTATCGCCGCTCTATTTTTTCTATTCATATTTGCTAGTCTCGCATCCGCTCTGTACTACATGGTCAAGGACAAAGGACAAAGCACGCGCATGCTTAAGTCCCTCACGCTACGAATTAGCTTATCAGTCGTTCTATTCATTATCCTGATGTTGGGGTACTATTTTGGTATTTTTCCTGGCAAGCAATAGACCTTTTCAGTGCACGAAGTTAGTTTATTGCTATAGCAAGTAAACAAACACAAACAGACCCAGCCAGACCACGTCCACAAAGTGCCAATACCAGGATACGCCCTCGAAACCAAAATGATGTTCAGGTTTGAAGTGACCAGCCAATACTCGAAAGTAAATCACTGTCAACATGATCGCGCCCAGTGTCACATGGAACCCGTGAAAGCCAGTCAGCATGTAGAAACTAGCCCCATAGGCACCGGTTGTAAATTTTAGGTTAAGTTCAGAATAGGCATGTACATATTCATAAGCCTGGCATCCAATGAAGAGAGTGCCTAACAGAATTGTAAAAAACAATCCCCATTTGAGTTGACTGCGCTTGTTGAGCTTAAGCGCCCAATGTGCCCAAGTAACTGTCACACCAGACGATAACAGTAATGCGGTGTTAAAAGCTGGCAGGCCCCACGCTCCCATGGGCGTAAACTTATCGGTAATACCCGGTCCAGATGTAGGCCATCCGCCAGCAAAATCAGGCCATAATAGTTTATGTTCCAGATCACCAAGCCAGGGAACCGATAAAATCCGCATGTAATACAGCGCACCGAAGAATCCAGCGAAAAACATTACTTCCGTGAAAATAAACCAACTCATACCCCAGCGGAAGGAGCTATCTACCTGTTTGTTAAATTTACCCTCCTCGCTCTCACGCGAGACTGTACCGAACCAACCGAAAAGCATGTAGACGAGAATGGCAAAGCCGATTGCCAGTAATCCGTAACCAACTGGGATCTTGTTGACAGTAAATGCGGCACCAAACGTCATAAAAAAAAGGGCAATTGACCCAGTAATAGGCCAGATTGACGGTGCCGGAATATAGTAATGATTCCCTTCTTGGCTCATGCGTATTCTCCCACGTATATTTTAATCAATTCTCAACTTGTCATAAAATTGACCAACAGCAGCAACGATCCAACAAATAGGGCCGCACCAATAACTCCCCCAATAACTACTTGCCCTAGTGTTAGTGATTCTACATCAGCAGCATGGTCACTTTTTTTCCGTACTCCAAAGAAAGCCCAGAACACAGCAGTAGCTATTTGTATGGGCGTAGCCTTGACAGGTTTTTCAGCTTTTTCCTTCAAATTTCACCAGTCTCACCAGAGACATCAGTAGAAGCAAAATCACTACTAAGCTCAAAAAATGTGTACGAGATTGTTACTGTTTTTATATCAGCCGGAAATCCGGATTCAATTAGGAATTGAACGGGCATTTGCCGAACCTCATACGGTTTTAACACTTGCTTACTGAAACAAAAACACTCGAGCTTCTTTAAATATTGTGAGACCAATTGCGGTGCATAGCTGGGAATCGCTTGTCCAGTAATCTCGCGGTTTGAGTTATTCTTAATTTCATACATCACCTCTACCAGCTCACCTGGATGCATCCGTACACTTGATTGTAGCGATTTAAATTGCCATGGCAATCCACGAGTATTCGCATCCAGTTCGACCGTCAGTAAACGGCTAGTATCTACCTGCTGAGTTTCCTCCACTAGTGTGTCTGGCTGCAGCAGGTTGTTTAACCCAGCAACCTCACAAATCTTTTTATAAAACGGGATCATCGCGTAGCCAAAGGCAAACATCACCATTGCCACAATCAGCAGCTTCTTTAACATCACAAGATTCGGCTGAGCTGCGTTCATCCCCAATGCTTAACAAAAAACGTAACAATAATCAAAGCCACGATTGTCCAAAGGATTAGCGCGGTTTTTATATTTTTGCTGCGTTGTAAATTCGGATCTTGTGCCATTTAATACCGATTCCTTTCCTATTTACTATGTACATTTTGTACATTTTTTACATGGTATTCGTCGAAACTAACTTGCGGCGGCGTCTCAAAGCTGTGATACGGGGGTGGTGACGGCAAAGTCCACTCCAGTGTATCTGCACTGTCCCACACCTGATCAGTTGCCTTTGCTCCCCCACGTATGCACTTCAATATCACATAGAGAAAGAGCAATTGACTGAAACCGAAACCGAATGCGCCAATACTAGAAATCATGTTGAAATCAGCAAATTGCAAGGCGTAGTCGGGAACACGGCGCGGCATACCGGCTAATCCTAAGAAATGTTGTACAAAGAAAGTGACATTAAAGAAAATCATGGATAACCAGAAATGTGTTTTAGCCAAGGTTTCGTCATACATGTTGCCGGTCCATTTTGGCAGCCAGTAGTACGTACCGGCGAATATGGCGAACAATGAGCCTGATACCAGCACATAGTGAAAGTGCGCAACTACATAGTAGGTATCTTGCAACACGATATCTACTGGCACGACCGCAAGTACTATGCCACTGAATCCACCGATGGTGAACAGGAAGATAAATCCAATAGCAAACAACATGGGAGCTTCAAAAGTCATTGAACCACGCCACATGGTGGCCGTCCAATTAAATACCTTTACCGCAGTTGGTACCGCGATCAGCATAGTCGCGTACATGAAGAACAGCTGTGCGGTTACCGGCATACCCACAGTAAACATGTGATGCGCCCAAACGATGAACGAAAGGATCGCGATTGAAGCGGTGGCATAAACCATTGAGGAATACCCAAATAACGGCTTGCGCGCAAAGGTTGGAATGACTTGAGAGACAATCCCGAATGCCGGCAAGATCATGATATAGACTTCAGGGTGCCCGAAGAACCAGAAAATGTGCTGAAACATGACTGGATCACCGCCACCTGCTGCATTAAAGAAATTAGTACCAAATTGACGATCAGTAAGCAACATGGTTACCGCACCCGCTAACACTGGCATTACCGCAAGCAGTAAATAGGCAGTAATCAACCAGGTCCATACAAATAACGGCATTTTCATCATTGTCATGCCCGGAGCGCGCATGTTGAGAATGGTAGTAACGATGTTGATGGAACCCATAATAGAAGAAGCGCCCAGTATGTGAACCGCGAAAATGGTCATATCCATTCCCATCCCCATCTGGGTTGAAAGTGGTGGATAAAGTGTCCAACCAGCTGCAGCTGCCCCACCCGGCACTAAGAATGAAGTAATCAACAGCAGAGCTGCCGGTGGCAACAACCAAAAACTCCAGTTATTCATGCGGGCAAAAGCCATATCCGGAGCCCCGATCATCATCGGTATCTGCCAGTTAGCAAAACCGACGAAAGCCGGCATAATGCCACCAAACACCATTATCAGGCCATGTAGGGTTGTAAGCTGATTGAAAAATTCTGGTTCGACTATCTGTAAACCGGGTTGGAACAATTCAGAACGAATGGTCAACGCCATTACTCCACCCGTTAGGAACATTATGAAGCTAAACCAAAGGTAGAGGGTGCCAATATCCTTGTGATTGGTGGTGGTCAGCCAGCGCATGATTCCGCTGGGGGGACCATGGTGCTCATGTTCGTGGCCAGGATGGTGTATTGCTGCCATAATTTTCTCCTCGTTACTTAATTTCTGAATTCTTTGATTTCGGAAGGCTGTACCACGTCGCCCATAGTATTACCCCAGGCATTGCGCTCATAGGTCACTACCGCCGCAATGTCCACGTCCGACAAATGCTTGAATGCAGCCATCGCAGTTCCTGCCTTGCCGTTTACTACCATCTTGATATGTTCAGCCTTGGGACCATTAGTAATTTTTGATCCGTCCAGTCCGGGGAATGTCCCGGGGATACCCTTGCCAGTTACTTGGTGACAAGCTGCGCAGGTGCCAGCGTATACCTTTTCACCCTGGGCTTTCAGCTCATCCATCGTAAATTCTTTATTGACATCAACAGCCGTTTCTTCAGACTTCTTATTTTGGGCGACTACCCATTGGGAATATTTTTCTGGTTCCACCACTTCCACCACTATAGGCATAAAGGCATGTTCCTTCCCACATAATTCAGAACATGCGCCACGATAAATACCAGTTTTTTCAGCTTTGAACCAGGCATCGCGTATGAAACCTGGAATGGCGTCTTGCTTGACCCCTAGTGCTTGTACCGACCAGGCATGAATAACATCATTCGCTGTCATGAGGATGCGAATTTTCTTGCCAACTGGAACGACTACATTATTATCAACTTCTAGTAGATAGTTCTCCCCCTTGGGAGCTTCATTTCTGATTTGCTCCCTAGGAGTGGACATTTTACTGTAGAAGCTGATCCCCTCTCCCTCTCCAGTAAGATAGTCATACCCCCACAGCCACTGATAGCCGGTAGCCTTGATGGTAATATCGGGCGTGCTGGTGTCTTTCATGGCAATGACTGTTTGGGTGGCGGGATAGCCTAGAGCAATGAGGATAATGAACGGAATGGTAGTCCAGATGATCTCAACGGTTGTGCTATGGTGAAAGTTTGCTGCCTTGTAACCTACAGATTTGCGGTGTTTGACTACGGAGTAGAGCATGATGCCAAACACGCCAATAAAAATCACTACACAAACGTACATGACAAACATATGTAGGTCATACATTTCGGTGGCGATCTTAGTTGCTGGCTCTGGCAAATTTATCTTACTTAATTCACTTAATTTACTAGCACCTGCTGCTATACCTGGATATAGGATGAATGTAGAGATCCACGCCAATATTACTGCTACTTTACTGCTCATATTTTTCCCCCACTTAAAATTTCTAATTTTTCAGTGTGAATTGCAAGTTTACTAAATTCGAAAGATGATCACTCCGTCTGTTCTTGGCCAGCTCCTAGGATCAGGTATGCAGTACTTCATGGAACATTCTTAGCTAGACTCCATACACATAAATTATTCTAGTTGTTTAGTTACCTACTTAAGAATTATTCCACGAATAAAATAATCACAAATTTTACCATGGCAGAATAACTCGTACAAGGAAGGATTAATAATAACCCTATTTAAATAAACACTAATTTACTCCTATAAGAAAGTGATAACCTGTCCACATTGACGATCACTAGCTGATCACTTTTCTCTGCAAAACCAATTCAATTCATCATCTCGTTTTTTGCCAAAGACAAAAAAATGGGTATTTATATTATATTAGAGTATTCGCCAAGAAAATCTGT
>QIFK01000161.1 GCA_003230615.1 Nitrosospira sp.
AGGTGGCTCCTCCTCATGTACAGCTAAATCAGATGCTTGTCGCGTTGCATCGTGCAAACCGTGAAGCCTTCTCTGACGATAATATGAACCGACTTAAAACGGGCCCCATATTACGGATACCAGATCAGATCGAAATCGCAACCATTTCTCCAGACGCAGCAGACAAAGAAGTAAAAATGCAAACGGCTAATTGGGAGGCTTACCGGCAGAAACTAGCGGCCGATTCAGCCTCTATTCCTTCGGTAAGCGAGGAGCCATCGCAAACGGCAACGGGTAAGATTACTACTACCATCGAAAGTATCGAGGTGGCCAAAGAACCATCCAAAGAGTCGCTGAAGATTTCCAAAGGAGAAGGGCTAGGAGGAAGTAGTAGCGAAGATACGATCGGCGCTCAGGATAAAATCCGCTCCATGGAAGAGAATGCTATAGCTAGGGAAAAGGCATTAAATGAGGCCAACGCACGTATCGCGTTGCTTGAGAACGCCATGGTAGAAGATGTTATAGCTATGGAAAAGGCATTAAATGAGACCAACGAACGCATTGCTTTGCTTGAGAAGAATATAACCGAATTGAAACACCTGCTAGAATTACAAAATCCCACCATGGCAAGTGCACAGAAGCAGGCAAAAAGCATAAAGCCAGATGCAGGTGCTGAACTTTCCTCCTCTGTGGCAGTAGATAAGTCAAATGCGCCCTCCTGGCAATGGTTGTGGTGGGCTGTTATTCTTCTTCTTCCTATTGCAGGGTGGAGATGGAAACACTGGAAAGCCAGCAAGAATGGCACAACGGAAGCAAAAGAGCGGCACCCACGTTTTAAAAGCTGATACCTACTAAACCCTTTTGTTTCAAAGAACCAGCTGACCACCGTAATCAGATAATTTGTAAGCTAGAGCTATGCTAGAAAGAGATTAAAAGGGAAAGGCAGATAGTACCGGATGGGGTAATCTTTTTCTTTAGCCCACCCATACTTTTCGCTCATGCACTTTTCGGATTCATTCTTAATGAACACTTCATCATGAGCGAGTCCAGTTTCATTGGCATATAGTGTGGCAGTTTGCTTACAATGTAATAAGTCTAGATAGCTGCTTGTTTGGCTCTTTGTTGGGTGATCCCAGCGGGTGGTAGCACAACTGCTTAAGGCTAAAGTAAACATAAAAATCAATATAAACTTTTTCATATTCCTATCTTTGATTGAAAAGATGCGCACATTGTTAATTTTGTAGTGCGGATTTGTGAGCCTACCACAAGATTTTTCAGCCAAATTACAATCCATTTGCTGATTACTAATATCCTTGATCTGCCTTAGCGCAATAAGGTACAGCACTTTCAAGTGCCGCGAAGTTTCTTTCATGCTATGAGTCACTTGCCGGCTACCAGATCAGTAAATATTCCAACACCCTTTACAAGTGGAAAAACGGCTAAAAAATAAATTATGGGTAGAGAAAGTATGATCCACATCCTGTGTACTTCTTTAAGAGCTGACTTGTCAATTACTAATACCAAACGGGAAGAAAGAAAATAACCTGCTACGATTAGCAGTCCTGAAAGTATGGTAGCCATTATAGAAACGATTACCCCTGCGTACTCAAAGTCTCCTTGGATGAAACTGAATAAGCGGCTTATTAGCTTGCTTAACCCACTATTATCAGCAGTAGCCATTAGGCAAAAACCTGCCAAAAGATGCACAAAAATTCTAAACCGTGACGAGTTGTGTAGTCTGTGCTGTGGTTGTGTGGGCTCATACATCTTACTTCTCCCTAACTGTTGTTATATTGATGTATGCATCTCTATATTTTTTATGACAATATTGTAACTTGATAGTATAACCATAACATGGAGGCCTCAAAAAATGTATGGCATGCTACAACAATAAACTTCCTAATTGCCAACATCGCTTGTAGAGAAACATCTCGGTATTCTAAATTATTTTCTGCAGAAACTATTTGTTCTCTAATATAGAAGAAGGCGAAAATGGGGTATCTGGTTTGTGAAAGGTGGTTAAATTAAAGGCTAAATTTATTCCCATGAGCTTTTTTAGATGTCGCGAATCTTTACACTGAGGCTGTAAACTTAACTTAAAAAATAGAATTAAAATTATCTTCTAATCGTGACATCATGTTTTATATGAGTTATATATTTATACCCTACATTATGGCGCGGGTTTTGCTTCCATCTGTTAAATAAAAGCAGAATTGTTGGGCTATCTGGGTTATCGATTTAATAAAATATGAGGCGGTTGCGCTATGTTTATGTTCATTTTGTCGAAGTTATTTAATAAAACGAGTCTGATAACGCTATTCTTTACAGTAATACTATTACTGTGTATGGTTTCTGGGGTAGCAGCTGGGAGCGAAGGTGTTTCAAAGGTTGTAGGGAGTAAAGGTGTATCTGTTTTCGCAGGGGGGAGTGGGGATTATCCTGGGATCGTTGGAAGCTGGGGCTATCCTGGGGTCGCTGGGCCTGGGGGCTATCCTGGGGTTGCGGGATACGGAGGATATTATCCGAGCTGGCGTCACTGGCGTGGCCAAGATTATTCTGGAATTGCAGGAAATAAAAGTTTTCCAGGGATTTCGGCGGGCAAAGGTGATCCTGGAATTTCGGCGGACGAAGGAATTGTTCCCGGGGCTTCAGCAGATGAACTCGTCGTTCCCGGAGTCTCAGCGGGTAAAGGCGATCCAGGGATTTCGGCAGGCAAAGGTGATCCTGGGATCGATGGGGACTAGCGACAAGGGGGCGCACTTTAGGTTTATTAGTTATCGGAAGTCTGTTGCTGTTAGCAATGCTAGTTAAAATTAAGCCGATTTGATGGTTCTATAGGCACAGCGTTCGAATTGTCTGTTACTTTCACTCCCCAATCGGCATTTTTAAAATTGAGAGCCCGTGCAGTCTCCTTCACAGCGCGCTTGGTTTGCTCGGAAGCGCTGGATTGGAATTTAGCTTGAATTTCCAAGGTTACACTGACTTCCGCTTTGGGTTCCTTAGTGAGCACAGCAATGATTTCTTCCGCTACCTGAGCCATGTGCTTCTTGGCAGTTGAAGTATTGATGATGACGTTGCCGTGAAAGGTGTGGAAAGTTAGCCCGGATGAGCTGGAATTGGAGGGCATTCGTTCTAAAGGAGTGGTCGGTGGATGCGCAGTTTCATACGCTTTTGCGACATCAGGTTGGATGAGGAGCAAAGTGTTGTCAAGTTGCACGTTGGCATCACAAAGTTTGAATCCATCGAACTTTCCATCGTGATATACATAAGCCGTTCCAAAAAAATCTCGGCTGCTCGCACCCTCAACAATAGCTTGTTCGAGTACACTACGGTTTTTAAATCGTGGCAAGTAGGGATGGTGATGCGTATCATCCCAAAAGCCCATGGCTCCAACGGCTGGTTTATTACTCTTCCAGTAATATTTCTTTAGATTATCCCGTAGATAAATTGGTGACCAGGCAGCGATCACCAGTTCGTTGTTTATGCACACTTGTTCAATCTCAGACTCAAGAGTCCCTCCATCAGTATTGAGAGGAAAAACTTTAACCTTCAACTTTGTTACTTTTGGATTATCCTGAGTAGGGCAGAGTACCCATTTGTAGCATTCCCGTGCGACACGTAGCAGTTCGTTCTCCGCACTTTGTAGTTCCTTAATATATTGTTGCGTTTGGAAATTGTCGGCCACCAGATGCTTTGCCTTTACATCTTCTACGATAGAGTTCCAAGACAAGGTGATACGGATGCAATCGCGTAACTGTATGAGAATACTATGATCTGGAGCGAGAAAGATAAGTCGATTCCCACAATGTCGGAACTTAGCTCCGTGATTCCTGACATGGTCGAGCACGGCATCTACTGCTAAGCGTGTCTCATCACAGGAATAAAATTGTTCTGGTGCCAGAATAATCAGGCGTAGGGCACTATCGTCTGGCACGTCTCCGTGTGGGGTGAAGATATGCGCACTATCGAAAAAGGAAACGTTACTGACGAGTTTCTTAAGAACCGCTGCCATGCGTACGCGCACTTCATTCTTATCTTCAAACCGTTGCTTCCGCTCTTCCATTTCTCGTCGCATGGTGCGTTAATTATATCTCATCTATGATTCTTCTATCTAGCATCACCCGCGTGTCCACAGCTTCTGTATTGGCATAATGGTAGTTATCCCTCAAGATATTTAGTTTATTAGATTTAAAAATTCAGATGCGCTTTTGTTTCATCAAGTCTTCAATCTTCATGCCCATTTTTGATTCACCACCAAATACTGTTCCGATTTTCTTCTTTTTAAGATGTTCTAAATTAAGAGCATAGGCTTCCTTAGGAAGAGGAAAATATTTGACTTCTTTTACTAGGGCAGGTCCCTTTTTCATGTAGAAATCGATAAACTCTTTGACTGCAGGTCTTTTTGCCGCTTTAGCGTTTACGTAGATAAAGATAGGGCGAGACAACGGTTGATATGTTCCATCTTCAACAGTTTTAGCAGATGGGAGAATGCCGCCCTTACCACCATCTACGGCAGCTGCATTAAGTTTCTTCTGGTTCTCTACGAAATAGGCAAAGCCAAAGAATCCGAGTCCGTTCTTATCTCTTGATACTCCTTGAACCAGAACGTTGTCATCTTCAGATGCAGTGAAGTCACCACGGCTTGACTTTGCTTTACCAACAACAGCTTCAGTAAAGTAGTCAAAAGTACCGGAATCAGCACCCGGACCATATAGCTTGAATTTAGCATTGGGCCATGCTGGGTTTATATGACTCCATTTAGTAATTTTGCCTTGGGCTGCGGGCTCCCAGATTTTTTTCAATTCCGCGATAGTAATGACTTTGCTCCAATCATTTTTTGGATTAATCACTACCGTTAATGCATCAAACGCTACGGGCATTTCAATATATTGCACTCCGGTTTTTTTACAAGCATCTATTTCTTGTTGTTTGATGGGTCGAGAAGCATCTGCAATATCTATTTCACCTCGGCAGAATTTTTTAAAACCACCGCCTGTTCCAGAAATTCCAACAGTTACTCTAATTTTACCCCTTTTAGCAATCTGGAAATCTTCTGCTACCGCTTCAGAAATGGGATAGACAGTGCTGGAACCATCAATTTTGATTGTATCAGCGCTTGCAATACTGATGCTGGCAACACTAAATAAGGCTCCTAATGTAGCTGGTATACTATTTGATTTAAAATTCAAAAGTTTCATTATTACATTCTCCCTTTAATTAATCAGATTTCCACCGCTTGGTGATACTTTCATGCTAGATCTACAGTATTTCGGTTTCACGACATCCGGATTACAGTAATATTTACTTTCTAAGTTGAAATTAAAACGCTATTTGACTTCGGAACATAAAGGTATTCAGACCATCAGGCTTCCCGCCTTTCCTGGTGGTTAATGGTGAGTTTTTAATGTCTATTATCCTGTCATAACCAAACATGAAGCGAACGTTACTGTTTGCGTACCAGTTCAGAGCGACAGTAAAGTTTTTCATCATACCTCCTTTAAAGGCACCATCGTTCATGTCAACTCCGGCAACACGTGCTGCTAACTCCCATGCGCCCAATCCACCATTACTCAAGCTGAATGCACGTGTGGGCTCCAATCTTCTAAATGTTCCTTGTCTATACTTACGCGACTCACCGGTTAACGTCCAAGAGGCTTCCCCATACCATCCATGAAAGCCAAGAGATTTCATCCCCAGATTACGATCTATCCAGGAATGAGTATATTCACCCCCCACACTAAAAGGACCATATACACCATTAGCTTCTATCCCTAACATTTTGATATTATTAATGTTGGTGATCCTTCCTGAATCAATCGGGAATAGATCAGACATATGCGTGGTTTCATAACTATAGCTCACGCCGCTAGTACTACCGCTTATCTGACCAGAGTCGCTGGGTTCACGGAAATTCCCAGCAATACCTAAATGGATAAATTTGGTTTTCTCAACAATGGGTGTATAGGTGACGCGAGAACTAACCCCCCAACCCTCATCCATGCTGGTTTTATTAGGTGTGACTGATTCACCATACGCACCAATTTGTCCTGTCCATTTTTTTCCATGACTTGCTAAGTTAATACCAACCGCACGGTCAACTATTGGTGCGTTAAGAACATTCATTAGGGATCTTTCAATGAACATCAAATCGTTTGAGCTTTCTTGTAACTCACGGCTAAAAGCTTGTTTTTGTTGGCCAAAGGTGGTTTTCATAAACTGAAAACCACTATAACTGAGCTTCATGTCCTTCACCGAAACATCATTGTCGGCAAAGTCAATCTGGCTTCTAAAATTCCAATCTTTAAAGAAAGTACCTTCGAAAGCTAGACGTCCTCGGCGAATCTCTGTGCCATTATTGGCTTCAACAGGGGTGGTGCCACCTTGTATCAATTTGTCATTACTACTAACTGACGCATCTGCTTGGATACGTCCACCGATCCTGAATTTGAAATTTCCATCTGCTGTTTCAGCTTGTAAACCTTTCTTGTCCAACTTGACTTTAATATTTTCAGTTTTCTTGACGCGTTCCTCAAGAGCATCCACTTTACTGATAAGTCGCGCATTCTCCGCTTTGGCTTGTAATTCTGTTCTTCTATTGCGGGGAGGCAAAACTGGAGCTGCCGTTTTCAGTGGAGCATCCTCGACTCTTTTAAAAGAACCCAGGAGCTCCCGACCAGTTCCAGGTTCCGCATATATCTGCTTGGTTTTTTTATCAACGTAAAGATCAATAGCGAAAGCACCAGATGAGATGCTCGTCCCTAAGATGATAATAACTACAAATTGAAGTTTGGAAAGTTTCATGTCTTGCTCCTAGTTCTTGTTAAGAAACTAAGAGCAAGAATAATGGAAAAAAATGACGGTCTTATTACGTTTATATAACAGTTTTATTACAATAGCTTGGATAAATGTAGTGTTATTTGATAGTGTTATTTGATTGAGGTTAGTAAGCTCTACCAGGCCGCATAGATAGATGTGGACCGAGTATTTTCGTTTGACTTAACCAGATTTTATGGTGGAGGAGGGCTTAAAGAGACTTCCATACTGCATGTTTGATAGCCAATTATAGTTATAGGCATACGTCAGTAACTCAGTTTTTATCTGTAAAAGCTCGGTAATTAAACCATGATTTAATTTTGTAACACTAGTGTGGGTTGCTCTCGAATTTACATTAGCTCAGTATTTCATTTTTTAGGAATTTGCTGCTAGTTTTTTATGGCTACCGTCACAATAGGGACGATTAGCTGATTCCTGGCATCCACACGCATAAATAGTTTTATCTTCTTCAAACTTAATCACATAAGGCGTTTTGTCTGTTGTTATATGAGAGCCATCACAGTAAGGCCCGTTCTTTGATAGCCCACAAGCACAAAACGCTTTCGTCTCACCTATTTTTACATTAATTGTAAATGGTTCCTTTTGCCATCTAGTCATAGTCTTCTCCTTAAAATTAGCTGGTTAATTAGATGGCGATAGCCGTTGTCATTCCCAAAACAGGAACGCCTATTAGCAATTCTATTATAGTGAAAGCTTTTGACGATCTAGGCATACGCCTGATACTTTTATTTTTATAATTCTTTTTAATTTCAAAATAAGAAATCTAGACTGAAAGTATACAATATTATACTTTACATTTTCCCCCCAGAGTTACTATAGAGAAAGCACATCGTCATGCTAGTAAAGCGTTGATTCTTTAATGCCGTTAATACCTACTTTGGGTCGGTATTATATCTATTCTGCCTTAGATCACTACTTAACTCTTGGGAAGAAGTTCATTGTCTGTTAGATTTGAAAACTTGAAAACACTTATAAATCAGACAAAAAAGAATAAAGTAATTCATGAAAGCTATTTCGCGAAACCGACTGTCAGGCTTTACTCTCATTGAGATTGCTATCGTACTAGTCATCATTGGCTTGCTGCTGGGTGGTGTACTTAAGGGCCAAGAGATGATTAACAGCGCTAAAGTTAAGAATATAGCGAACGACTTCCGGCAGATTCCCGTTTATATTTACGGATATCAAGATAGGTTTAGAGCGA
>QIFK01000151.1 GCA_003230615.1 Nitrosospira sp.
CTGGCAGATTTAACATGCTCTGTGCAGCGTCACCTATAAAGTGTGGCGCAAGATAAATTACCAGTTCATCTACCAGCTTCGCCCTAATCAATGAACCATTCAATCTGCTACCTGCCTCAATCAGCACCTCATTGATTTCGAAGGTAGCAAGTGTCTGTATCATTTTTGTGAGCGCCACATTACCCTTTTCATCTGGTAACAAAATTGGACGAGCCCCTGCGTTACTCAGCGCAATCAATCTTTCTTCACTGGCGCCTGCAGTAAAAATTAATTCGCCATCCCCTTGTAGAATCTTAGCGTTGATAGGAATTTCGAGGCGCCTATCCACGATAACCTTCAATGGCTGTCTGGAAGTTTCAACAAGACGAGCCGTGAGCTGTGGATCATCTGCGAGTACCGTGCCGATACCAGTAAGAACTGCGCAGGAACGAGCACGAAACCTGTGTCCATCGCTTCGTGCTGCTTCACCAGTAATCCACTGACTAGAACCATTGTTGAGCGCAGTTTTGCCGTCAAGGCTTGCGGCAATTTTCATCCTCACCCAAGGGCGGTTATGTCTCATTCGAGTGACGAACCCAATGTTAAGCTCTTCAGCTTCTGCTTTCATCAAGCCGATTTGTACTTTGATTTTGGATCGTTTCAACAGCGACAATCCTTTCCCTTCCACCAGAGGATTTGGGTCTTGCATTGCAATTATCACCTTGGCAACTTTTGCTTTGACTAACGCTTCAACGCAAGGCGGCGTGTGCCCATGATGACTGCAAGGCTCTAGTGTAAGATAAACAGTCGCACCCCGTGCTACTGTTCCGGCAGCATCAAGAGCGTTGATCTCCGCATGCGGTTGGCCTGCACTAACATGCCAGCCGCTTCCGACTACTTGACTGTCATGTACAATTACACAACCTACGCGGGGATTAGGACTCGTACTATACAATCCCTTCTCGGCAAGCTGTAATGCCTGCGACATGTAGGCGTGATCGGCTGAAGAAAACATATTGGAGTTTTTATTATCCTAAAACTATACTTGCCCACTGTGTAACATATTTGATCGCTTCTTATATATGATTAATAGCAGAGTTGGTGCCTATTTTTTATGGTTTATTATTTCTTCCGCCTCGGCTTCTGTACTTCCTTGATTGCATCATGAAAATCATCCGCGTCCTGGAAGCTTCTATAAACTGAAGCAAAACGGATATATGCTACCTTGTCTAGTTTGTATAGTTCTCGCATTACCATTTCGCCAATCTTACGCGAAGGTATCTCACGCTCTCCTAAACTCAGTAGTTTTTGCATAATTCGTTCTATCGCTTCATCTACACACTCGGTAGGAACAGGGCGCTTGTGTAATGCTCGCATGAAACCCGTAAGCAATTTTTCACGATTGAATTCGGAACGATCGCCGCCTTGCTTTACTACCCGCGGCAAACGCAACTCCGCTGTTTCATACGTAGTAAATCGCTTATCGCAAGTTAGGCAACGGCGGCGGCGGCGTATTCTATTTCCCTCCTCGCTAACGCGGGAGTCAATCACGCTAGTGTCATCGGCATTGCAAAAGGGGCATTTCATGATTCAAAATTTAGAAAAAGGGAGCGAATTGTGTCCACATCAAATTTACCCAAGTTGAAAGCAACCCGCATTGTATAACTGCGAAGTAATCAGCAACTGTAAACAGGAAATTTAGCACACAAGGCTTTCGCTTCATGTGCCACACGCAACAGAATTGTGTTGTCGGTAGGCGCATCTAAGACGTCGGCGATTAGATTTGCCAGTTGCTCTACTTCAATTTCTTTGAGACCACGCGTGGTCACTGCAGGAGTGCCTATGCGAATACCGCTAGTGACGAATGGTTTTTGTGGGTCATTAGGAATGGCATTCTTGTTTACGGTAATGTGTGCCAGCCCCAGTGATTCCTCTGCTTGCTTGCCCGTAAGATTCTTCGCCTGAAGATCCACCAAAAACATGTGACAATCAGTACGCCCGGAAACAATACGCAAGTCACGTTCTTTTAGAACTTTCGCCATTACACGTGCATTGTCGATTACTTGCTCCTGGTAGTCCTTGAATTCCCTGCTGGCGGCCTCCTTGAAAGCAACCGCCTTGGCAGCAATCACGTGCATCAGAGGCCCTCCCTGGGTCTGTGGAAAGATCGCCGAGTTGAGCGCTCTCTCATATTCAGGCTTGGCCATGATAATGCCGCCTCTCGGCCCACGTAATGTTTTGTGGGTGGTGCTGGTAACAAAATCTGCAATGCCAACTGGATTGGGGTAAAACCCTGCTGCCACTAATCCTGCGTAATGAGCCATGTCTACAAACAGGTAGGCTCCCACATCATCAGCAATCTTGCGAAAGGACTTCCAGTTTATCACCAGAGAATAGGCAGAAGCGCCGGCAACGATCATTTTCGGCTTGTGTTCATGTGCCAGCTGCTCAACCTGATTGTAATCAAGTTCCTCGGTTTCAGGATTAAGACCATAAGCAACGGAGTTAAAAATTTTACCGCTAAGATTGACTGGCGCCCCATGGGTCAAATGCCCACCATGAGCAAGCGACATGCCAAGAAGTGTGTCACCAGGCTTAAGCACAGATAAATAAACAGCCGCGTTTGCCTGCGAACCAGAATGCGGCTGAACATTGACATATTCTGCGCCAAAAAGCGACTTTGCTCGGTCTATCGCATACTGCTCGACCAGGTCGATGTATTCGCAACCACCATAATAGCGTTTGCCAGGATAGCCTTCAGCATACTTATTAGTCAACACTGATCCTTGTGCCTGCATAACAGCAGGGCTAGCGTAATTCTCTGACGCAATTAACTCAATATGGTCTTCTTGGCGTTGAATTTCACTTTTAATCGCCCTCCATAAATCAGGATCAATGCTTTCAATGGTTAACTTTGGGGAAAACATGGAGGTATAGATGTCGTGAAATTGTTAGAAATCGAATTTTACCATCATCGGTCGAAAATCGTAGGGAGATTCAAATGACATCGTTTTATGGTGGTTGTGCGCTCTATCATGCCTATCGAATGGTTTCGTTAAAAAAGAAAATATTTCTTCTGTAAAATCCTGCATCTGCAATTCGCAGGGGCTCGCTTGAAATGCGCTTTCAATATAAAGTCGCAATAACCACATAAACATCTTAAATCTCACAAATTTATTAAGTGCACGTATATCAAAAAATCTTAGTAAATTGCCTTTAAACCCTGTTTTTACTACCCCGGCTTGAGTTTGGTGTAATTAGTGCGCGTGAATTTTCTTTACACCGGAAAAAGCTTCACGTTGCAATTGTTTATCCGACTGGTTAACATCGGCACTGCGCTGTAATGTGTAATTGTTACACGAAGGCTCTTGGCTCCAACAAGTCCTAAATAGCATGCGTCAGAAGGATTGGGTTTTGAAAAACATCTTGTGCTTGTTAATCGGCATAAAATACGTGAAAAATCTAATCCCGATTAATCCGTTTTATGGTTTTGATTTGCGTAATGCTGACCAGAACTCGTGCTCGTGAAAAAACGTTACCATAACATCTTACAATTTAAAACCTAGTTTATGCCACTTGACATCAATGCCATTCTCGCCGAAACCCGCGGTAATAATTTCGACCTTTTCGAAAAACATGTAAATCCTGTCTTCGTCAAGGTTCTGCGTATTATCGGCTTTAACCGCTCCTGGGTTCGTGGTGAAGGCTCTTACCTTTGGGACGAAAACGGTACGCGCTATTTAGACTTTCTTGCCAACTGGGGCGTTTTTACCTTTGGTCGCCGCCATCCGACGATTCAAGGCGCATTACAGCAAGTGCTCGATTCGGATTTTCCCGGGTGGGTCGGTTTCGATGCCCCGCCGCTTGCAGCGGTCCTCGCGCGCGAACTTACGAAGCGCGTGCCTGGTGATCTTGATACCGTTTACTTCTGTAACTCTGGAACTGAGGCCATAGAAGCCGCGATCAAATTTGCTCGTGCGGCTACTGGGCGCCATCGTACGATACATCTTTCAAAAGCATTCCATGGTTTAACTCTGGGAGCATTGTCATTGAATGGTGAATCAAGTTTTCGCAGAGGCTTTGAGCCGCTTCTCCCGGGCAATTCCTTAGTAGTGCCGGGTGATCTCGAAGCTCTTGAAGCACGACTCGCTCTTGGTGATGTGGCCTCTTTCGTCTTTGAGCCAATCCAAGGAAAAGGCGTCAACATTCTTAGCGATGAATACCTGCTTGCGGCACAGGCTCTATGCCGCAAGCACAACACGCTTATGATCTGTGATGAAATCCAGTCAGGTATGGGACGTTCTGGTCACTTCTTGGCTTGTCAATGGATTGAAGGTTTACAGCCTGATATCATCTGTCTCGCAAAAGGACTTTCGGGCGGATATGTTCCATTGGGAGCCACTATCACGCGCCGAGCAATTTATGACAAGGTCTATGACTCGATGGAGCGTGCCATCGTTCATGCGTCCACCTTCGGCATGGGGAACCTTGCGATGGCCGCAGGATTGGCCGCTCTTTCTGTTCTCGATGATGAAAATCTTGCTGCTCGCGCGAATGAGCTTGGTTCTCGCTTTCGACGGGGTATTGAGGCAATGATGCCCCGCTTTGAATTCTTAAAAGGTGTCCATCAGCGCGGCTTGATGATCGGTATTGAGTTTGGAAAACCTAAGTCAATGTCTCTGAAAGCAGCTTGGACTATGGTCAACAAAATAGATGAGAATCTCTTTGCCCAAGCAATCGTTATTCCGCTTTTAGATGACCACCATATTCTCACCCAGGTAGCTGGTCATGCTGTGCCAATTGTAAAAATATTGCCTCCCCTCAATATCGCGGATACTGATGTCGATTGGTTTCTAGGTGCTCTCGAGGACGTACTGGTAAAACTCCACAAGTTCCCGGGGCCAATTTGGGAAGTGTTAATTAAAATTGGTAACCATGCACTAACAGCAAAAAAGCGAGAGGGCCGATCTGCTTCTACTTGAGTTTTATGCGCGAGACTGCCGTCAAATTAAAAACGTCCTCGCCTTATAAGATACAAAATATCTCCGCCAGAGATTGCTTATACATCTAAATTTCGAACCCTTAAAGCATTATTCTCAATAAAAGCTCGACGTGGTTCTACCGCATCACCCATTAGAGTAGTAAAAATTTCGTCGGCTGTAATGCTATCCTCTATTTGGGCGCGTAGTAGGCGTCGGTTTTTGGGGTCCATGGTAGTTTCCCATAATTGGATTGGGTTCATTTCGCCCAATCCTTTGTATCGTTGGGTGCTGAATTCTTTTTCCACTTCCCGCAACAACCAATCAAGCGCTTGCTTGAATTCACTGACAAACTGCTTTTGTTCGCCTCGCTTAACGTAAGCACCGGGGCCAAGTAAACCATCAAGCACCTGAGCAGCTTCTTTTATATGGAGAAAATCCCCGCTATGTAGAAAATCTTGGTCAAGGTAGCTAACCCGCTTATTACCATGATGCATACGAGTTATTTTCAAGCGATGACATTCATTCTCAGAATCATACTCTGGCACAATTTTTACTTCGTCAACATACGACGCCAATTTAGCAGCTCCCTTTGCTGCGGAAATTTCATTGCTCAAATCTATATCAGGATGACGAAATAAAGCATGCATTACCTCACTATCAAGCAGCCCACTCATGCGGTCAATCACGGCTTCTGCCAACAAGTATTTGTTGGCAATCTTTGTCAGCTTCTCCCCTGTGAGCGGTGACGTTCCTTCATGTGTATGCAGTTCAGCGTTCGCCAGTGCTTGTTTTAGCAAGTATTGTTTGAGCTCGTGATCGTCTTTAACATAGTGTTCTTTTTTACCGTGCTTAACCTTGTAGAGCGGCGGCTGGGCTATATAGACAAAACCGCGCTCAATTAGCTCTGGCATTTGCCGGTAGAAAAATGTAAGCAATAAAGTGCGAATATGTGCGCCGTCCACGTCAGCGTCAGTCATAATGATAATACGGTGGTAACGCAGCTTGTCAGGATTGTATTCATCTTTGCCAATACCGGTTCCAAGTGCGGTAATAAGCGAAATAATTTCTTGTGATGTAATCAATTTGTCGAAACGTGCCTTTTCGACGTTCAAGATCTTTCCTTTCAAGGGCATTATTGCCTGGAATTTGCGGTCACGCCCCTGTTTAGCAGACCCCCCCGCTGAATCACCTTCGACAAGATAGAGCTCACACAACGCCGGATCTTTTTCTTGGCAGTCCGCAAGTTTTCCAGGCAGCCCCATTCCGTCTAACACTCCTTTGCGCCGGGTTAGTTCGCGAGCTTTTCTAGCGGCTTCGCGAGCTCTTGCTGCATCTATTATCTTGCTACAAATGGTTTTCGCATCAAGTGGGCGTTCTAACAAAAACTCTGAAAGTTTTTGTGCCACGATTTCTTCCACCGCCGGGCGCACTTCCGATGACACTAATTTTTCTTTTGTTTGAGAAGAAAACTTGGGCTCAAATAATTTTACTGATAAAACACATGATAATCCTTCCCTCATATCGTCACCCGTTGTTTCAATTTGAGTTTTTTTTGACAACTCATTCTTATCAATATAACTATTCAGCGTACGCGTCATAGCGGCACGCAAGCCTGTTAAGTGCGCACCGCCATCCTTCTGTGGAATATTGTTAGTAAAACATAAAACTTGTTCGATATAACTATCATTCCATTGCATTGCTACTTCCACCTGGATCTTGTCTTTTTGTCCGATAGCATAAAAGACATTGGAATGTAAAACTGATTTATTGCGATTGATGTATTCAACAAAACTTTTAACTCCACCAACAAAAGCAAAGCTTTCTTCCTTACTAATGCGCTGATCAATTAAGTTAATCTTTACGCCATTATTAAGAAATGAAAGTTCGCGGAGCCGCTTTGCAAAAATATCATAGTGATACTCAATATCTCCGAAAATTTCTTTGCTAGCAAGAAAATGCACCTCCGTTCCACGCCGTTCGGTTTTGCCCGTGTTGGCTAACGGGACAACCGGCACACCCATGCGAAACTCCATTTGGTACGTCTTCCCATCACGTCGGATGGAAAGACGAAGCCATTCTGATAAAGCGTTTACAACGGACACTCCGACACCATGCAAACCGCCTGATACTTTGTATGAATCGTCGTCAAATTTTCCGCCTGCATGAAGCTCTGTCATGACAATTTCTGCGGCCGTGCGTTTCAATTCGTCGTCTTGTTTGATTCCAATGGGGATCCCCCGCCCATTGTCTTGCACGCTAACAGAATTGTCTGGATGAATAATAACTGTGATTTCGTTGCACTCTCCGGCCAGAGCCTCATCAATAGCATTGTCTAATACTTCAAACACCATGTGGTGTAACCCGGTTCCGTCACCAGTGTCGCCTATATACATGCCCGGACGCTTGCGAACCGGTTCTAATCCTTTTAGGATTTTTATGTTATCCGAACCGTATGCTTCCTGATTTTGGTTTTTTTGTTGATTGGAATGGGGTTTTTTGCTCATAGTAAAATTGCTTTTTCAAGTAACCTATTATTTTTAAAATGGTTGTTTCGGTGTTCGCTTTATGCTCTTTATTTCTTTGGGTCCCGCGGGTTTTTTTCTGTTTCTTTAGGAGGGGCCATTATATTCGCATTGGCATTACAACATACTTAAAATTATCATTGTTCGGGATGGTGATCAGCGCGCTACTATTTGCATCACCAAAAGAACATAGTACCGTTTCGTTTGTTAAGTTATTAAGTACATCTAGCAAATAGGTGATATTAAACCCAATATCTAGTGCCTCTCCCTCATATTTCACTTCTAACTCTTCTTGTGCCTCTTCTTGTTCGCTATTGCTACAGACTATACGCAAATTTTCGGCCGTTAAAATCAAACGCACTCCGCGGAACTTTTCATTAGACAAAATCGATGCGCGCTGCAATGTCTGTAGAAAAAGTAGACGATTTACCTCGATCTGCTTTTGGTATCCAGATGGGATTACGCGGTTATAATCAGGAAATTTTCCGTCAACTACTTTTGAGAC
>QIFK01000014.1 GCA_003230615.1 Nitrosospira sp.
TGCCGTACATGCCTTAAGTACTAGTCTTAGTGGTATGGGTTTTCACCAGACAACCTATGCAGTATTTGCAATACTTAAGGATAAAGACATAGATGGTGTAGTACGAGCACTTATCCCCAAAGTTGATGTTTGGCTTATAGCAGATATTAATTCTCCGCGCGGTGCTTCTACCGATGAAGTGGTGCAGGCGTTAGAAAATGCAGGTGTGAGTAAAGCAAGTGGGGCAATTCTTGTTTTCTCCAATCCTGTTGCCGCTTATGTATTTGCCTGTGAGCAATCGACCAAAAATGATAGAATCTGCGTATTCGGCTCGTTCTATGTTGTTGGTGAAGTGATGGAGTATCTGAATTTGGTGAAGTATGAGTAGTGATCGGATAGATTTAAATGGCTAGAGCTGTAAGCGAACAAGAACTCTTACTAAGAAAACGTGCTAGAAGGCGACTGGTTGGAGCGATTACGCTTGTGATTATGGCTATCGTGATTTTGCCAATGGTGCTTGACCGTGCACCAAAACTAGAGGGCCAAGATATTGAAATTATTATTCCTTCAGAAAACTTGGAAGGTGAATTTTCCTCTAACTTTGTCCCAGAAACTAGTGTGCCTACCATTACTGGTTCTGATTCTAATGAACCCACACTTGCTGTGCCGCAGGTAGAAAAAACAGGACCAGATTTGCTAGCACGGCCAATTCAAGCAAAGGAAAAACAGGCAAGCAAGTTGGTTGGGAGTAAGAAGGGCTCCAAATACAATTCTGATGTTAAAAATTCTACCACCACCGAAGTATTTGTAGTTCAATTGGGTGCATTTTCTGATTTAGCTAAAGCAAAGCATCAACAGCGTAGTCTCACATCCAAAGGCATAAAGAGATCCTATACGGAAACGCTAAAGAATAATAATAAAGAAATAACTCGGGTACGTATCGGCCCCTTCTCTACCCGTGAAGCAGCAGAAGAAGAACGTAAGAGACTGAAGAAATTAGGGCTTGATGGTGTGGTGATGAGTAAATGATCTCAATATTAAATTTTGTGGCTGAAATACAGCAGAATTTACCACGAAATAACAAATAGAATTGCTTTGTAATATCAATAATGTCAGTAATAATAAATGACCATCTTTGATTTTGTTGTTTTAATCATATTTGTTGTATCGATTTCGATAAGTGTAGTACGTGGTATAGTGCGTGAATCATTGTCACTTGCTGGTTGGGTCATTGCGTATATGATAGCAAAGGCATTTGCCAAAGACTTTGTGTCTATGTTGCCACTTAGCATCACTGGTGATTCCTTACGTGTACTTATATCATTTTCTGCACTTTTTCTGTCTGTGTTGCTTGTGATGAGCCTAATCACAATACTTGCATCTGCATTGGTTAAAACGGTAGGTTTAGGATCTGTTGATAGATTATTTGGTGCATTTTTTGGTCTTGCGCGCGGATTGCTAGCAGTATTACTACTTGTATTGCTAGCAGGTTTGACTACGCTTCCGCAAGAACCATTCTGGCAAAAGGCTTTGTTGAGTAAACCTTTAGAAGCAGGAGTTATAATGACAATGCCTTGGTTGCCACAAGACTTATCTAAGCGAATTAATTATGGAAATTAAGGTTGCAACAATGGATGTTTTCAAGGTGAAAACAATGCCGGAATGGTGCAGTTGTCTAAATAGCATGGAGTTCAGAAATAAAAAACATATTACTTTTTATGAAGTTAATTTAGGTTATCTTTTCGGGGTGCAACTATGTGTGGAATCCTAGGTGTAGTCGCAAAATCTCCCGCCAACCAGCTGCTCTACGATGGGCTGCTGGTACTTCAGCATCGTGGGCAGGATGCAGCGGGCATCGTAACTGCTCAGGACAATACTTTTCACATGCATAAAGGCGCTGGCCTGGTAAGAGATGTTTTTCGTACACGTAATATGCGTTCTCTAGTGGGCAATATGGGCATGGCACATGTACGTTATCCTACTGCAGGATCTCCCGAATCATCGGCTGAGGCGCAGCCATTTTATGTAAACTCACCATTTGGAATCGTGCTGGGACACAACGGTAACCTCACAAATGCCGCACAGCTCAGCCAAGAATTATTTCGTGCAGATTTACGCCATGTTAATACTAATTCTGATTCCGAGGTGTTGCTCAACGTACTGGCACATGAGCTACAAGAAAGTGCGAAAAGCCATCAGCTTGATCCTGCTGCCATCTTTAATGCAGTTTCTAGTGTTCATCGGCGCTGTCGTGGTGCCTATGCCGTGGTTGCAATGATTGCAGGTTATGGATTATTAGCTTTTCGTGACCCTTATGGTATTCGTCCACTAGTATTTGGTTGCATTGACACGGAGCATGGGGTTGAATACCTAGTAGCATCTGAGAGTGTAGCACTTGATACGTTGGGTTTTAAGTTAGTGCGCGACATTGCGCCTGGTGAGGCAATCTTTATTGATGAGGATGGTAATTTTTACAGTAAACATTGTGCTAATAATTCCACGCTTAATCCATGTATATTCGAATACGTTTATCTGGCACGTCCCGATTCGGTAATGGATGGAGTCTCGGTATATGAAACACGGCTCAACATGGGCGAAAGCCTAGCCATCAAAATTAATAAAACCATGCATCATCTTGACATTGACGTAGTAATTCCAATTCCTGACTCCAGCCGTCCTAGTGCTTTGCAGCTTGCAAATCGACTGGGGCTCAGTTTTCGTGAAGGCTTTGTCAAGAATCGCTACATTGGTCGTACATTTATTATGCAAGGCCAGCAGCGTCGTAAATCGGTGCGCCAGAAGCTAAACGCTATGAGCATAGAATTTCGTGGAAAGAATGTGTTACTTGTAGATGATTCCATTGTGCGAGGCACAACTAGCCGAGAAATCGTACAAATGGCACAAGAGGCTGGTGCGCGTAAGGTATATTTTGCTTCTGCTGCACCGCCCGTACGGTTTCCTAACGTATATGGGATTGATATGCCAACTCGCCAAGAATTGATTGCTACCGGACGTGATGATGATCATATCTGCCATGAAATCGGCGCAGACTATCTTGTTTATCAGGATCTTGATTCGCTTAAAAAGGATGTTCGCCGAGTCAAGCCATCGATTGAACATTTTGAAACATCTTGTTTCGATGGTAACTACATTACCGGTGATGTTACACCCGAATATTTGGCGGTAATTGAGGCGCAGCGTAATACTGGTACAACATTGTCGCTGGCCGAGAACAGCACACAACTGGATTTGAGTTTAGTGGCATCAGACTGATGGGTATTTGACAAAACTCATTACTGAGTGTAGCTTATGAAATGTGCGCCGATTTGATATTCAGCTTGCGGGCGCGTTATAAATTCAGCTAAAGCGGGGGAAGCCCGTTTTAGCAAATGCTGAACGGGTTTTTTATTTAGAGGAAGACTTCCATGTCTGACGATTTTGAATTGGAGACACTGGCTTTGCACGCGGGTGTTCACCGCAGTCAATTTAATGAGCATTCAGAGGCCTTATATCTGACCTCGAGCTTTGTATTTGATAATGCTGCGCAGGCAGCAGCACGTTTTTCCGGTGCGGAACCGGGCAATGTATATTCACGTTTTACTAATCCCACAGTAACTGCTTTTGAAGAGCGCCTTGCTGCTTTGGAAGGAGCAGAGGTCTGTGTAGCTACAGCCTCCGGCATGTCTGCAATACTTGCTTGCGTGATGGGGCTACTTTCTGCAGGAGACCATATTGTTGCCTCACGCAGCTTATTTGGGTCTACGTTGAATTTATTTAACAATATTCTCAAACGCTTTGGTGTTGAAATTACCTTTGTTTCCCCTACCGATCTAGCAGAGTGGCAGGCAGCAGTAAAAGTAAATACGAAACTTTTTTTTATAGAAACACCATCAAATCCTCTCACTGAAATTTCCGATATCACAGCACTAGCTTCATTGGCAAAGAAAACGGGTGCATGGCTTGCGGTTGATAATTGTTTTTGTTCGCCGATACTACAAAGACCGCTAGACTTAGGTGCTGATATAGTAATTCACTCTGCGACCAAGTACCTTGAGGGTCAGGGCAGGGTGCTGGGTGGAGCGGTGCTGGGAAAGCGGGATCTAATAATGGAAAAAGGGGTGTTTGGTTTTCTTCGTACTGCAGGTCCGACTTTGAGTGCTTTCAACGCATGGGTGATCCTGAAGGGAATGGAAACTCTCAAAATTCGTATGGATACACATTCTGCAAACGCACTAGAAATGGCTCGCTGGCTTGAAATACAGCCCAATGTAACGAAAGTCTATTATCCTGGTTTGTCTTCGCATCCTCAACACAATCTTGCTAAACATCAGCAAAGAACTGGTGGTGGTATTGTTTCGTTTGAAGTGAAGGGCGGAAAAGAAGTAGCATGGCGGGTGATAGATACCACTTGCATGATTTCAATCACCGCTAATCTGGGGGACACTAAAAGTACACTCACGCACCCAGCTAGCACGACTCACTCCCGTATTAGTCAGGAAGAACGGGATGCTGCAGGGATTAATGACGGACTTTTGCGCATTGCAGTTGGATTGGAGTCGGTGAAGGACATCAAGGCAGATTTGGCAAGAGGGTTAAAAGTGCTATAGCCAACTGTTTGAGTGTTTCCTCGGCTATAAATAGACTATATGTCATGCTAGTTCTTTTCATAAAACAACACAGACTTATCGCTGTGGGTACACTTATCCTTCCACATTTGTGATTCGTGGCCTTCTCCATTCAGCAGTGGAAATGGTAGTTTGAAGCAGTAGAAGTGGTCACTATAGCGTGTTAGATTACTTCCGCTTTTTGAAGTACTACATCTTCTACTGGTACGTTCTGGTGTCCACTTTTGTTGGTTGTTTCTACTTTCTTAATCTTATCTACAACATCCTTGCCCTCTACCACCTTGCCAAACACACAGTAGCCAAATCCCTCAGAGGTGGGCGAAGTGTAGTTAAGGAAACCATTGTCAGCAATATTAATAAAAAATTGTGCTGAAGCTGAATGCACATCGGATGTGCGTGCCATTGCAACTGTATAGGCATAATTTTTAAGGCCGTTGGCAGCTTCATTCTGAATTGAGGTGCGTGTTTTCTTTTGGTTCATTCCTGATTCAAATCCGCCTCCCTGAATCATAAAATCATTTATTACTCGATGAAATATTGTATTGTCGAAATGCCCGCTGGTTACATAATCAACAAAATTCTGAACTGTAATTGGAGCCTTCTCACTGTCGAGGTCTATGGTGATTACACCGTGATTGGTATGCAATTTAATCATATATATCCTTATTTTGCCGTTTGCATCTCTGCAGGGATAGGTTTGGTAGTTGAAATAGATTTGATCACAATAATTTCTTTGGGTACATCTTTTTGAAAGGTTTACTAGCGCCAGTAGGTGTTGCAGAGATCTTTTTTACTGTATCCATACCCTTGATGACTCTGCCAAATACAGTATAGCCTTAACCTCGAGGAGTGGGGGAAGTGTAGTTAAGAAATGTGTTATTACCTACGTTTATAAAGAATTGCGATGTAGCTGAGTGTGGGTCTGAAGTACGTGCCATCGCTATTGTGCCTATCTCATTTTTAAGGCCATTATCTGCCTCGTTCTCAATGGGTTTTTTTGTTGGTTTCTGCTTCAGTGACTTGTCGAATCCACCCCCCTGAATCATAAATCCTGGAATGACACGATGAAAAATTGTATCTTTATAGTGATTTTTCTTTACATAATGTAAAAAATTTTTGACAGTCTTGGGTGCGTTATCAGGGTAAAGTTCTAGTAGGATGTTGCCAAAACTAGTTTGCATTTCAACCTGCGGATTTGCTGCAAATGTTGTAGTGCAAAATAGAAACGAAAAAATAATAAGCAGCTTATAAATATACATAAAGCTTTTGCTAGGAAAATAATTATTTGTAGGCGGATTTTTAATCGTGTTGCATTCACATAAATTTTATTTAGTGTTTATCAACAGGCAAAATTTGGTGATTTCTCCATGCTATACTTCTTCGGCTTTTTAATATGTGTGTTGTTGAGGAATATTCAAGATTTTACCAATAAGCTAGCTAAGTTCAAAATTCTCTTAGATGTTGAAAATTCACAACTCGCTCACAAAGTGCAAACAGAACTTTGTCCCACTGACCCCGGGCAAGGTTAAGATATACGTATGTGGTATGACGGTATACGATTACTGCCACTTAGGTCATGCACGTGTAATGGTCGTATTCGACATGGTGGCTCGATGGTTCAGGGCTAGTGGCTTTGATGTCACTTATGTACGCAACATTACCGATATAGATGACAAAATTATCAAGCGTGCACAGGAAAACCATGAGCCTATTGAAATACTGACAACTCGTTTTATCCAAGCGATGGGTGAGGATGCTTCTGTACTAGGGGTATTGCCACCCTCACACGAGCCACGTGCTACTCAATATGTGGCAAATATGATTGCCATGATTCAAGCCCTGATAGATAAGGACATAGCCTATACCGCATCTAATGGCGATGTATATTACGCTGTAAGTAGATTTCCTGATTATGGAAAACTTTCTGGTAAGGTGTCTTCTGAATTATATGCTGGAGAGCGGGTTACCGTAGATCCGTATAAGAAAGATCCACTGGATTTTGTACTATGGAAAGCAGCCAAACCTGACGAACCATTTTGGGCCTCGCCCTGGGGTAAGGGTCGTCCTGGCTGGCATATCGAGTGTTCGGCGATGAGTGAACATTATCTTGGTGAGCATTTCGACATACATGGTGGAGGGCAGGATTTGCAATTTCCTCATCATGAAAACGAGATTGCACAAAGCGAAGCCGTACACGATCTTCCCTATGTCAATTACTGGATGCACAATGGCTTCGTGCGTGTCGATAATAAAAAAATGTCTAAGTCACTGGATAATTTTTTTACTGTTCGTGACGTATTAGCTCGTTATCAGCCGGAAGTAGTTCGTTTTTTTATCCTGCGTGCTCATTATCGTAGCCCTCTGAATTATTCCGACAGACATCTAGAAGACGCAAGACATGCGCTCGACCGACTTTACACTGCGCTAAAAGGAAGTGAAGCGCTTGCTACGGAGACATTAGATTGGAACGATCCCCGCGCCCAACGTTTCATGGAAGCGATGAACGATGACTTCAATACTCCCGAAGCTATTGCAGTGCTATTTGATCTCGCAAACGAAACTAACAAAACTGGAGTACTGCAGGGAGCAATCTTACTTAAAGTGTTGGGTGGTTTATTAGGTTTGCTGCAACAGGACCCACAACAATATTTGCAAAACAAAGTGACCATCGGAGATCCCACGTTTACAGCGGGGCGTATAGAACAGATGATTCAACACCGCCTTGCTGCGCGTAAAGCTGGAAATTATACTGAAGCCGACCGTATCCGTAAGGAGCTTCTTGATGTCGACATTACTCTGGAAGACAACCCGCAAGGTACCACTTGGCGACGGGGATAACTCCACACTTTTAGAACCTGGTTCCAGTTTTTAAGTGTCTGCCATGACCGGTCAGGCTAATCGATGATTACGCTGTATTTGCCCAAGCCAAGTATTCATCATCTTACATTTCTTAGCCTGCTCCAGTCATTTCAACATGGAAGTACGATTTCATCGACAATTGCTTCAATGCGGCCAGGTTTTCTCATCCAATGTCAACTTCTTGGGCGGGTGATCCGTTGATTTCATTGTGGAAGCGCGTTGACAGGTTTTACTGGAAATTTCAATTGTGCGATCGGGCTTGATGTGGTATCAGGTGCCAACGCGACAAAGCATTTAATGAGATAGAATACACGATTTAGATTAAAAATTGCTTTTTATAACCATCTTGAGGTGGCATTATAGAGATGAGGCTTGTCTGGAAGCAATATTGCTATGGTAAAAAAGGAGATACGATGAAACATGCTTCAATAGGG
>QIFK01000101.1 GCA_003230615.1 Nitrosospira sp.
GGGACACCTACGGTGGATGCCTATTATTGCACTTGGTTACTTAGCAGGTATTGGCGCACACCTGCTCATCAGTGGTTAGATTGCACCAGTTTTTTAAACCGCCTAGAGACCTTGGATGTTTACGAAAAACAGTAAAATTATATTTCAACTACGTGGGAACCAATTCATTATTATTTACTTCCCAGCAACAATAATCGGATACGGCAATAGTCTGACTGTAAGTCTTCAAACCAATCTGAACTAAAGGTAAATTTTGTTAAGAGGCATATTATTATATTGGATTTGTTTATTAGGAAGCCCACAAATTTAGCCGCAGGAAGAAACTCCTATAATATTTCTATTATTTATAAATCCTTATGAAGACTAGCTCGTTTTTTCAAAATATCACTAGATAAGAATAAAGAATTCCCCTATTGATTTATTAGGTATTGGGTGTACCACGTCAGCATAAGTTGGACAGACTAGCCTGATTGCATAAGAGACAGTTTGGGCTCATCGTTACTACTAAAAGAGGAACGATGATGACAACAAAAGATTACCCAAAACCCAGTGCAGAAAAAATAGTTCGTGATATTCGCCGCGCAACTCGCCGTAGCTATTCATCCGAAGAAAAGATACGTATTGTACTGGAAGGGCTTCGAGGCGAAGACAGTATTGCCGAGCTTTGCCGCCGGGAAGGGATCAACACAAATATATATTACCGCTGGTCGAAAGAATTTCTGGAAGCCGGAAAAAAACAACTAGCCGGGGATACCGCGCGTGAAGCAACTTCAGATGAAGTTAAGAATCTGCGTGCTGAAGCGTGTGTTCTAAAAGAAACCCTGGCAGAGTTATTAATGGAAAACCGTCTACTCAAAAAAAGTATGATTGGGGGTGGGGAGGACGGTATATGAGGTACTCGGCATCAGAGAAGATTGAAATTATTCGCCTGGTTGAGCAATCTAGTTTGTCAGCCCGGCAGACGTTGTTCCGGCTCAATATCTGTAAATCCACTTTTTATAACTGGCTGAAGTGCTACCAAGAAGGGGATATAGGTGGCCTAGAAGATCGCAAACCCGCACCCCGGCAGGTATGGAATAAGCTTCCACAAGACCAGCAAGATGAGATTATCGAACTGGCATTGGAAAGGACTGAATTATCACCACGGGAACTGGCTGTATCATATACAGATGAACAATCCAGTTTTGTCTCGGAATCGACAGTCTACCGGTTATTAAAGGCCAATGATCTGATCACCAGTCCAGCCTACATTCTTATGCAAGCAGCTGACAAGTTTCAGCATCCCACCACGCGCATCAATGAAATGTGGCAGACGGACTTTACCTATTGCAAAATCATTGGCTGGGGCTGGTATTATCTATCAACGGTACTGGATGATTTCTCACGGTTTATTATTGCCTGGCGGCTTTGTGCCACCATGAGCGCACGTGATGTATCAGACACACTGGATGAAGCGCTGCAATTCACTGGACTCAACCAGTTCAAGGTTAAACACAAGCCACGATTACTCAGTGATAATGGACCAAGCTACATTTCAAGTGAATTGGCACAATACCTCAAAGATCAGGATATCAGCCATACCCGCAGCAAGCCTTACCATCCTCAGACCCAGGGTAAAATAGAACGCTGGCATCGCTCATTGAAAAACCAGATTCTATTGGAAAACTATTCTTTACCAGGCGAACTGGAAGATCGCATTCGTCACTTTGTTGATTACTACAATCACGAACGCTACCACGAATCACTCAATAATCTGACACCAGCTGATGTCTTTTATGGTCGTGGTCAGGCGATTCTAGATAAACGGGAGAAAATAAAACAGCGAACAACAGCGAACATTAGCTATAAGACAACAAATATATTACGATAACCAATCAAAAAACATAAACCTGATGAGCTAAATCGTCTCTTAATTCAGACAATCATTAGTACAAAATACTTTGACGACGTACAGTACGTAACGGATACACAGATACGACGACTTTGGTTTACAAGGGTTGTGCTAATCGTGCGGTTCACGATACTCACCGTGTTAAGCTTGATATCCAGCGCAGCTGAGCATTCAGCTAAAATACGTAATTATTGCCGCAAGGATGAAGACCACGTTACATGTGTTCTTATGCTTGTAATGCAAGGTTTGTACATAATGGACCGGCTGTCTGACTAGAGATTTCATAGAGACATGGATACGTTATTATCAAGACATTGGCACAATTTGCCGCAAGCCGAGGTCGTAACGCTTCTGGAGTCGGACGGAGCCAAAGGGCTTGATAAGTCTGAGGTGACAAACAGGCAGACGAATTTTGGGCCGAATCGACTCACTCCAAAGAAGGGCAAAAGTCCTCTAGTTTTATTTTTGCTGCAGTTTCATCAGCCGCTTATTTATATCCTGTTGGGCGCGACAGTGATTACCTTTGCACTGCAGGAATGGGTTGATAGTGGTGTCATCTTCGGTGTCGTACTGGTCAATGCAGTTATCGGTTACATCCAGGAGTCCCACGCGTTAAAGGCCATCGAGGCATTGGCGCGCACGATGGAAGGTGTGGCAACGGTCGTGCGAGCTGGGAAGAAAGAAAATGTCGCGGCTTCCGAGTTAGTACCTGGAGATCTTGTGCTGCTTCAATCAGGGGACAAAGTGCCAGCGGATCTTCGATTGTTGCGTTCCCGGGAGCTTCAGGTCGATGAGTCGGCGTTGACTGGCGAATCCATCCCAGTGCAGAAACAGCCAGAGCGACTGCCCTTGGAAACAGATCTTGCTGACCGCAACAACAGAGCATATTCTTCCACCTTTGTTACCTATGGCACCGGCGCCGGGATTGTCGTCGCAACCGGCGATAGCACAGAGATCGGCCTTATCAACGTCCTGATCGCTAGCGCCAATACGCTGGCAACTCCGCTGACCAAGAAAATTGCCCATTTCAGTGGGATTCTGCTCTGGGTCATTTTGGGACTTGGCTGCCTGACCTTTCTGGCTGGCTGGATGCACGGGAAGCCGTTGCTCGACACCTTCATGGCAGCAGTGGCACTGGCAGTCGCTGCGATACCGGAAGGGTTGCCCGCCGCAATGACGATCATGTTGGCCATCGGTGTTGGCAGGATGGCGCGCCGTCACGCAATCATTCGCAAAATGCCTGCCGTGGAAACCTTGGGTAGTACGACCGTCATCTGTTCCGACAAAACAGGTACGCTCACTCAAAACCAGATGACGGTGCAACAAATCTATACAGGTAAGAAACGTTACGATATCTCGGGCGTGGGGTATGCCCCGATAGGGGATATACGTCACGAACATACTGTGATTGATCCAGACTCGCATCCCATCCTTGTGGAATGCCTGAAGGCGGGCCTGTTGTGCAACGATTCACGCTTACTCCAAAATGGTGAGCAGTGGAGCATCGAGGGCGATCCCACAGAGGCCGCGCTGATAACGGTAGCTATCAAGGCGGGACTCTCACGCGAGACGCTTGAGCAGGATCTGCCGCGTATTGATGTGCTCCCGTTCGAATCCGAGTATCAGTATATGGCCACGTTACATGCTCTGGGTACCGAGGCTGTGGTGGCCGTTTATTTGAAGGGCTCTGTTGAGAGCGTGTTGTCCCGCTGCCACGATGCCCATGGCGCAGTTCTTGAACCCGAATTGCTCGACAAGGATCACATCCACCAGGAAGTGGTGGCGATGGCGGCAAAAGGCCTAAGAATACTTGCGCTTGCCCGAAAAGTTCTCGCATCTCCAACTCAATCAGTTACCCATGTTGATGTATCTGAAGGATTTAGCTTTCTCGGGTTGCAAGCCATGATGGATCCTCCTCGGCAGGAAGCGATAGCCGCCGTTAGTGCCTGTCAAAAAGCGGGTATCCAAGTCAAGATGATCACTGGAGATCATGTCGCTACAGCTACAGCGATTGCTCGTCAGATCGGGCTCAACGGAACCGCTGACAGCAATCCCGACAGTTTCTCGATCAACGGTCATGCGCTCTCGCAATTGTCTGACCAGGCATTGACGGAAATTGCTCAGCGGACGACGGTATTTGCGCGGGTTGCACCCGAACAAAAGCTGCATCTGGTGAAGGCACTTCAAACCAAAGGTCATGTAGTGGCAATGACCGGAGATGGTGTTAATGATGCTCCTGCTCTCAAACAAGCTGATATTGGTGTCGCCATGGGTGCGGGTGGTACCGAGGTGGCGAAGGAGGCTGCTGATATGGTGCTCACCGACGATAATTTCGCGACTATCAAAGCCGCCGTCGAGGAAGGCCGGGCGGTCTTTGACAACCTCATCAAGTTCATTATTTGGACCTTACCTACCAATGCCAGCGAGGGACTCTTGGTACTCGTTGCGGTATTTTTAGGCCACACACTGCCTATCACACCTGTCCAGATTTTATGGATCAACATGACTACGGCCCTGTTACTTGGTCTTATGCTGGCATTCGAGGTGAAAGAGCCGGGAATTATGGAACGCCCCCCCAGGCGTTCGGACATGCCAATTATCACTTGGGAGTACAGTTTTCGCATTGGGTTCGTTAGCCTGATGTTGTTGCTTGGCGCTTTCGGTGTTTTCCATTGGACCGTGCTGCAAGGTAAAAGTATCGAGACGGCACGAACTTTCGCAGTCAATATGCTTGTATTCGGGGAACTGTTCTATCTGTTTAATTGCCGATCGCTACGCTACTCGATGTTCAAGCTGGGAGTATTTTCTAACCGCTGGCTGCTCTTTGGCGTAGCCGTAATGGCTTTGCTGCAAGTCTTTTTTACCTATTCCACAACAATGAATCGGTTGTTTGGAAGTGCACCCCTAGAAATTGCAGAGTGGACATTGATTCTGATTGGAGGATTGGTCATCTATAGCTTGGTTGAGACCGAGAAATGGCTACGTCGTTTTGCCGACAACAAGCAAGGCAAGTAAATGAACCTGTTTACCAATATTGAGCCCGATCCTATTTTTCATGTATCGCGCGCGGCATGTTAATCCACTAGTTTTTGTTGAGTGATTCAAGCAGTGAAAGCGCAATAAACTACTAGGTTACTGACAATTTGAATTCTTTCTTGTTACGCTGGCTTTGATTTTGAATATCCGATCCCACTCATAGCTATTCCGTTCCCCACTAGCTTTGGAATCCAAAATTCAGAAGTAATGACCTGACTGCCTTTTTTAGTACCAAGTTAGATGAGATATTTTAGATCTATTTAACTTGGAAAGGAGTCATAAATGGCCTGCCATAAATTAGTACCAAGTTAATAGAGAGTGTACTACATAGAATTAAGCTGTTTAATAATGTCTATTTTCAGTGAAATGAGTCTCTGGTACAGGGGATCGATAACCTAGGCTGCTATGAGGTCGCTTAGTATTGTAGTGGTTGCACCATCAGGCTATTAAGCTGTGTATCGCCGAATCTTTTTCACCAATTTCTCAGGACTTCAAGGTCAGCCGGTTTCAAGTCGTCAATAGATTTCTGCTTGGCCTGCTAATAATTCGGAACCTTGGGTATTTCTTCCCGGTAATCTGGCCCCATCATGCATCCAGTCAAACTGGAGAATAATAATAGCCATTTCTTATGTAGCATGACTTTAGCTTCTAAGGAATAAAGAAACGACGTCGATCAAGCGTTGTTTTTTTACTTTGCGTTCAAGGCTGGTTGTAAATCTAGCGGGCTAGTGAAAACGCTCATCTATCCACCCTACGATCGAGGTTAAACATTTACCCATCTAAGCTTCTTCCTTTTTTTCTGAACCTATTAGCAAAATATTTTCACTTAAATAGGCGTAAGGGGGAATAAGTAGATTGGTGGGTGCAAATACCCACGGCCACCAGAATTTTTGGTTTGATTGAGCGCGTTTCATTTTTAGCGTATTCGGGCTGTTGTTCCCTTTCCGATTTAGGGTCAGCTAGTTTGTCATCAAGTTTCGGAAGAGAAGCCAGCATCTCAGGCGTACGATTCAGCACCCATACTGGTTTACTACGGTATTCCACCAGCAGTAGCATGCCTGGTTCAAGCTTGCTGATGTCGACCTCAACCGGCGCTCCCGCTGCCTTAGCGCGCTCACTGGGCATCATGCTCATTATGAACGGTGTCATCCAAGCGACACCCGCAATCCCACCTGCAACTGACGTCGCAGTAATTAGAAAACGTCTTCAGCTCATCTCCTGTTTTTTGTTAATATCTTCCATGTTTTTAGATTCCACCCCCCCAGCTACAAAACCCTTCTACACTGATCACAGAAGTTAGCAAAACAGATGCCACGCGACTGCGGTTCTACTCTCAATTTGATCGCGAGCACTAGAGTAAAGCACGCGCATCAATTGATCAATAATGAGCCAATATTACTGTAATGTGTAAGAATTAAGTCGGTTTTACCCAACGGGACATATCGAAACCAGGGGTGACCGTAAATCAATTCTTTATCGTAACAGAATCAATTGTGGTGTTACATCGCCACCTACGTAAATGAATCCATCCTGACGAAATCGTTTCACCAGTTCCTTGGTAGATTCAAGAGAGATTCCAAAAACTAACAAGCTTGGCTCACTAGGCCGTAGACCTAATGGATCTTTTCTTTTTCCCTTCAGATAAGGAAGGCCACAGACCTCTATCTCTGCAGTTGGTTTTCGTTCGGTAATACGATTTACCGTGTCAGAAGTTGGCTCACCCAATGGATTCCATGCTGTGATGAATGCTGCTTGATCCTCATTATTGGTTTGGAGCCTAAGAGCAAGCTCAGGGCTCGGTCGACCTACATTTAAAACAAATCGCTCAACAGTATTCGTCTGGTAGTTTGTCGCAAGGTAAGAATCGATGGTTGTAACAGGAATAGCTGTTTCAATAATCAGAAAATCTCCTGAATTGATGGGCATAGCAAATAAGAGCCCATAAAGACTTATCTACCAGCTACTTGGCAGAGAGAGCGCCACCATAGTTACAGTCTCGTAGCATATCAAATATAGCTTATGGTTAATCTGCTGACACACTTCACATGTATGTTAGATTATTGAAAATCAGCCCATCGTATTATCCAAATCGATATCATGAATGCTGTTTGCTCTCCTAAATACTGCTTCTGTTTGGAACATTGGATGGCTATATCTACAATGAAATATTACGATTATATTACTCATATTAATACTGTACCTTTTAGACGGTTGTTAATTACCTTCAACTATATTCCATCAAACGAAATGGGATTAGTAGGTGATTTTAGCTAGAGATGCATTTGGTCTATGATTCTTCGATAAATATCTTACGAATTCCAGTTCAGCGACCCTAGTTCTAATGTTATGCTTCCTTCTCAGTTCCATGTTTTTCTTTTTATTTAATCTCTTTTTGTCAGGATTTCACAATGACATTCAAAACAAACATTATCCTGGGTTATGTTTTTTTTAAAGCTTCGTGGTACCGGTAATTGTTGTAGTTAGTATTACGTAAACCATAAGATTTTCTGTTAGAGTTCCTAGGGGAAGTAATTATTCTGAAGTTTGACGACATTCTTCATGGATTAGTGATAGCGTTCGATCTTTCTCTGGAGCATAGGATAATGAGAAGCTCCACAAATGAGGTGCGGATCTAGCTTAAGATATGAGCATTTTTTCGATCAGTTTAACGGTCGCTCAAATAAGCTCAGCCGCTAAACGGGATGACATTTTAGCGAGGCAGACGATCGCCTGGTCGTGAGCGTCTCGCGCTTCCTATGTAATTGGGTGATTGTATGTACCAGATGATGGTTGGACCCAACTTTGCTGCGCGGCAACTTCCATGTAAGGT
>QIFK01000088.1 GCA_003230615.1 Nitrosospira sp.
AGCGAAATGCTGCTTATTTTGAGTAAATAAATCTATTGCATAGTTATAAATAACATGAATATAATTATCAATCTTGTTGATCTCCCGTGTAAAACCGTATCTGAAATTGTCTTGTTCTATAAATCTATTAGCAATAATTTCACTCAAAGGTAGGAGAATAGCAGTATCAAAATTTTTCATGCTATTAGACAGTAAGCATTGAAAACTATGCGCCATAGATGGTCAATTAATTTCCTATGTATCTAAATTACTTTAAGGAATATTCTTTGGTTTTTATTACTGATGGTAATTAATACTAATGCCAATCTCGTTCAGGAAAAATTTCTTCTTTTTTAGGTTTTTTCCTAGAGAATTTTGATTTTAAGTTGCGCCATCTGTTTTTAGGGATTTTATTAGGGATTTCATCATTATGGGTTTCATTAGGGGTCTCATTAGGGAGTTCACTTTTTATTTTTTTAGGGCAAAATCTTTTAGGGCAAAGACCTGATATGCTAAATATTAAATCTTGCCATTCAAGTCGATTATTTTTTTTGATATGTTGTCTCATGCGCACAACTAATGCTAAGGCATCTACCTTAAACTGATCCATGATAATGTTTATTTCATTTGAATCTAAAATATCCCAATTATTACGATATATAGACTCATTTAGGTCATTAATATCTGTTGTAAGTGATTCATTTTCACACACCAGGATTGATTCACCAATTAGCTGTTGTGAGTTCCCGTATATTTCATCAAATTGATTTCTTGCTTCCTGTGCTATTGGTTCTTCCTTGTGATTAGCAATAATAAAGTTACGCATCTTTGCCCATGATCCAATTAATGAATTAAAGACTTTTATTTTTATATCGATCGTACGTCGTTTAAAACTAATCATCATTGCTATGATATACAGGCCAAATCCACTTAAAGCCCCAATAATTAATAACATTAATTCATACATAATTTTCTCCTTTGACCTTAATAATCTATCAGATAACTATCTTAAACGGTCAGAAAGAGCAAAATTGCTCATTTTTTGTACTATAGCTCTATCAACGAAAGCATGTCTCAATTGCTCATAATGTATATTATGTTAAATAAGATAAGTGCGTGCTCATGAATGTGACGGTTAGCAGTTATTCGTTACGTTGTTTCAAACTAACTCTTCATCACGAAAATGCTGCTGAATCTCAACTACTTTGTCGATATTATTTAACATGGCCTCGACACAATCACGATCAAGCTTGGTATCTGCTAGTCGCTCTAACATGGCGAAAGCTTCCTCATTGCTCCAGGGCGTTTTGTAAGCTCGATGTGAGGTTAATGCATCAAAAATATCTGCCACAGAACTAATGCGGGCCTCTATGGGAATCTCATCCCCTTTAAGACCTTTAGGATAACCGCTACCATCGATGGCCTCGTGATGATACTCAGCAATATTACGCATGATGTCTACATGACCAAATGTCCCTAAACCAAAGTCCTTTAGTATGGTGTTAATGATCTCGCCACCTTTTTCGGGGTGAGTCATCATAACCTTGGTCTCCTCTTCATTAAGCTTACCTGGCTTACGTAAAATACTATCTGGAATACCAATCTTTCCAATATCATGCAATGGTGAAAACATAAAAATATGTTCAATTTGTTCGTCGCTAATATTGTGGTTTTGTGCTATTTCGCGTGCAATGAGACGGGCATAGTGTGCGGTACGGTCAATATGCGACCCGGTTTCAATGTCTCGGTAGTGCGTAATGCTACGTGCCACACGTACCGCAGACAGTAAAGTGCGTATGGCAGTGAGCTCGTTGATAACCATTAATGCAATTAAATGGCCGAAAATATCAATCTGGCGTAATACCTTTGGCACAAAAGGATGAGGCTGGAGTGAATTGAAGAATAAAAAGCCAATGAAGGTACCACTTTGATAGAGGGGCATGGTGTAGCTAGCTTTATAATCTTTGGTTGCCAGGCGTTTCGTATGCTCGTGGGTTCCATGGGCAAAAATAGCTAGATCCTGAACTAATCTTGGGCGGCGATGTTGCATGATCTCCCTCAGGGATGGGGCCGCGCTTAGCGGTACCTCATAGGCAGTTAGTGGGTCAAAACCTTTAGTGCTATGCGTATAGGTTTTGAGTATGTCGGTTTTTTCGTCAAGAAGCGCAATAGAAAGGCGGTCTACGAAAGGAAAATCCTGTTGAATTACCTGGTGGAGAAAGCGTAATTTGTCAGATAGCGGCAGGCTATCATGCAATTTAGCCAACGTATCTTGATGCGAGAAAAGTTCTTCCTGTTGCTTCATGACAAATCCCAAGTTAAAAATTTTTGTTCTTATTTTCCACTATGGCTACTCGTTTTTAAGCTTGTATCAGTAAATCCGACAAACAACAGATCTTTAAGTTTCTTCAATTCGTCTCTGTGTTGAGCTGCTTCCTCAAATTCCATATTTTTTGCCGCTTTAAACATCTGTTTTTCTTGTAATTTAATTTCCCTAGCAAGTTGCACCTCACTCATAGAAGCATAATGTGCTTGTATTTTTTCAGTCTTGAGATGCTGTTTGGCAATTTCGATATTATAAACCCCATCAATCATGTCCTTGATACGTTTACTTACGCCACGAGGAACAATTTTGTTTTCCTTATTAAACAAGATTTGCTTTTTTCTCCGACGCTCAGTTTCATCAATAGCACGGCGCATAGAATTGGTTACCTTATCAGCATAAAGTATGGCAGTGCCATTTATATGGCGAGCTGCGCGGCCCATAGTTTGGATCAGTGAGCGTTCTGAGCGCAGGAAGCCTTCTTTATCAGCGTCAAGTATTGCTACTAATGATACCTCTGGAATGTCAAGACCTTCACGTAACAAATTAATTCCTATTAATACGTCGAATTTACCGAGACGCAGATCACGAATAATTTCCACTCTTTCAACTGTGTCTATGTCCGAGTGAAGATAGCGAACCCTGATACCGTGTTCGGAGAAGTATTCCGTCAAATTTTCGGCCATACGTTTAGTTAGTGTCGTCACTAATACACGTTCTCCCTTTTTAGCGCGAATATTAGCTTCTGACATTAGGTCATCGACTTGAGTAGTTGCAGGACATATTTTAATTTGCGGGTCTACCAACCCGGTAGGACGAACCACCTGCTCTACTACCTGGCCACTGTGCGCACGCTCATATTCTGCAGGTGTAGCTGATACAAATACTGTTTGTGGCATCATATGTTCAAATTCATCAAATCGCAATGGACGGTTATCCAACGCTGAAGGTAAGCGAAAGCCATAGTCTACTAGGTTTTCCTTACGCGACCGGTCGCCCTTATACATTCCGCCTACCTGAGGAACAGTTACATGGCTTTCATCAATTATTAGAAATGACTTAGGAGGTAAATAATCAACCAATGTGGGTGGTGGGTCACCGGGATTTCTTCCTGACAAATGACGCGAGTAATTTTCGATACCTTTACAGAATCCTAATTCATTTAGCATTTCTAGATCAAAGCGGGTGCGCTGCTCGATACGTTGTGCTTCCACAAGCTTGTTGCATTGTTGAAAAAATTCAATACGCTTACTTAGTTCAGATTTTATAGTCTTAATTGCCCGTAGCGTAGTGTTTCTAGGCGTTACATAATGACTCGACGGATAAACTGTATAACGCGAAACTTTTTGTAAAATACGTCCGGTGAGTGGGTCGAATAGCGACATCCCTTCAACCTCGTCGTCGAACAGCGAGATTCTTACTGCGGTTTCTGAGTTTTCCGCCGGAAAAATATCAATGATGTCACCGCGTACTCGAAAGGATCCACGGCTGAACTCGATATCATTTCGCTCATATTGCATTTCAGTTAATCGCTTTATAGCTTCACGTTGGGTGATTTTTTCATGCTCACGCAAATGCAAAATCATACCGTGATAATCTACCGGGTCGCCAATACCATAAATACACGACACGGAAGCAACAATTATGGCGTCATCTCTCTCAAGCAATGATTTTGTTGCGGATAAACGCATTTGTTCGATATGCGCATTAATACTAGAGTCTTTCTCGATAAAGAGATCGCGCGATGGGACATAAGCCTCTGGTTGATAATAGTCATAATAGGAAACAAAGTACTCCACAGCATTCTCAGGAAAAAAATCACGCATTTCAGCATAGAGTTGTGCTGCCAGGGTCTTGTTAGGGGCGATTATAAGTGTAGAGCGTCCTAAGCGTGCGATCACGTTAGCCATAGTAAAGGTTTTGCCAGAACCGGTTACGCCCAGTAGCGTCTGAAACGTGAGTCCATCTGTTATTCCTTCAGTCAACTTAGTTATGGCTTCAGGCTGGTCACCTGCAGGTTCAAATGTCTGGTAAAGCTTGTAGGGGCTATTGGGGAAGGTAGCGATCACAGGTATAATTTGGTTCCGAGTTATTACTTGTTGCTAATTTTACCATGCAGCCAATACCTGTATCAGCTTAAGGATATTATCGTGGAACTTTCAAAACGTGTTCAGACTATCAAGCCCTCCCCTACTCTAGCTGTTACTGCTCGTGCAGCCAGACTCAAATCTGAAGGTAAAGATATTATTGGTCTCGGGGCTGGCGAGCCTGATTTCGATACCCCGCAACATATTAAGGATGCGGCCATTCATGCGATTAACAGAGGGTTCACTAAATATACAGCAGTAGGAGGCACTTCTAGTCTTAAGAGCGCCATTATCAACAAGTTTAAGAAAGATAATGATTTTGACTATACTGCAAAACAAATTTTAGTTTCATGCGGGGGTAAACAAAGTTTTTTTAACTTGGCGCTGGCCGTTCTTAATCCCGGTGACGAAGTTATCATCCCTACTCCCTATTGGGTTTCCTATCCAGATATCGTATTAATTGCAGAAGGTAAACCAATAACTATTGAGACGGGTATCGAACAGAATTTTAAAATAACAGAGACACAACTTGAAAGAGCTATTACTTCAAAAACAAGAATGTTTGTCATAAATAGTCCTAGCAACCCATCTGGCAGTGTTTATGCATTGGAGGAACTTAAAGCTCTAGGAGAAGTATTACGCAAACATCCTCAAATATTGATTGCTACTGATGACATGTATGAACACATTTTACTGACGGGAGGTAAGTTCGTAAATATTCTCAATGCATGTCCTGACCTATATCCACGTACTATGGTGCTTAACGGAGTATCGAAAGCTTATGCTATGACCGGATGGCGCATTGGTTATTGTGGTGGTCCAGAGCATATTATTACCGCTATGGAAAATATTCAGTCACAAAGCACTTCAAATCCTACCTCTATTTCTCAAGTCGCTGCAGAAACAGCACTTAATGGGGATCAACTTTGTATAGAGCCAATGCTGACGGCGTTCAAGGAGCGTAATCTTTTTATTACTGAGGCACTTAATGCCATACCTGGTGTAAGGTGTTTATTGTCGGAAGGTGCATTTTATACTTTTGCTGATACTCGACAAGCAATTGAAACGCTACATTCTAGAAAGGATCTAAAATACCAAAATGATATTTCTTTTAGTGAATACTTACTTGAGCAAGTTGGGGTAGCAGTCGTACCAGGATCAGCATTTGGTAACGAAGGTTATATCCGATTGTCCTTTGCGACATCGATGGAAAATTTGAAAAAGGCACTAGAACGCATTGCAAAGTCGCTATCATGAGCTATAGATATGGAAAGGAAATTACTTTCTTTACTGGTGTTCATTAGTATTCAAAGTACCTTATAGGACGTGGTGCCGGATTAATACCGGGGCTTTTATTGTCCCCTCCAAAGATACTGGTCCGCTAGTCATGGTATGAGTGCCTTTTAAATTTGATATAACTTTGCCAGATAATTCTTTACTTGGACCAATGACTAAATTGCCTTCAGCTGAAAGTATTCCAGAAGATAACTTTAGTTGCCTCAATTGATAGGTGTTGCCTGTTCCTTCTATAGATCCTGAAAGATCATCGAATTTTGTCTGCCCGCCTGCAATATCCCCCTTAGATATAGATCGGATTGAATTGCCAAGGTCAACCTTGATGAAACCATTTTGAAGCTGGAATATTCCATTAATATGTAACGAATCGGATAATTGCTCGTAAACAGGAGCATTTGAAGCGATTTCTATGTTACTAGTTAGATTACCTCTCACTGGAATATCTGAGTTAAAAGATTTTGTTGCTTTTCCCAAATTCACGCGCTCCATTTCAAGTTGTCCCTTGATGATCCAGCCATCTGACCATTTAGCAGAAGCTGTTCCTTTGAAAACCCCTTCATAAATTCTGCCATCCATTTCATTAATATAGAATGAATCGCTACTAGCTATCGCCTTAGCATCAAAGCTTGAGAATGTTATTGATGACGAATGCAATGGCTTCCATTCCTTTGTAGAAATATTTAGGAGGAAACCTTTTCTTTTTGGTGTGACATTAATCTTTATTTTATCGTCACTCGTAGCGAATGAGGCTCTAGAAAACTTACTTCCTTTTATAAGATCGATATTGCCATTTAGCAAAGGAATGGAAATATTCTCGAATTCAAGCTTTGTATTTTTTAGATAAATCTGCCTAAAATTAGATAGTTGTGGTGCATTATTTGATCTTGTCCACTTTATTATCCTATCGTATGCGCCAGGCAGAATATTTACCCCGATTAGTTCAATTTTGCTCAAATCATTACTGCTAAATGATGAGAGCATTGAGAAGGTCAGAATTGCTGATTTTATTTTTATAGTGTTACCAATTGTTATATTAGATGCATCTAAATTTGGTATTGGCAAGAGTGACACACGCAGGGAGCCAACCTTAACCGGTTCTCCAACACTATCTGTAGCTATTTTTTCAATTGTTGCGATGTACTGAGTTGTTGGTAGCACGTAGGGCAATAGGAGAACCCCGCTAATTATGATAACTAACAGTAGGGGGACAATTAAAGATAAATTTATCGGTTTTTGTTGACGTCGGGTGCTCGGTGTGGTGGTGATTTGAACTTCAGGTACTGCTACATCTTCTTTTTCCAGCCATTTTTCTTGAACTCCATCCGTCTTCTTTTTGCGAAACCACCATGTTTCCTTCTTAGTAACGGTTTTACTCCTTGTTTCCTCCTCATCTTGTATCTCAACCTCAGCTTTGGAAGTGATTTCTGCAGATGTTTCTTTGCCTACAATATCTTTAGCTTCAATTTGATTAGATAATGCTTCTTCGGAATCAAGTGATTCTGAAGTTGAAAAATCTACCGTAGGCAATATTGGTGATGTTTGGGTTTCTTCAGTAGTTTCGGTTTCTTCAGTAGTTTCTTTCTCGATTTTCTGATTGATTTCTCCTGCCTTGGTTTCGGCTTCCTCTTCGGCCATTGCGACCGCTTTTGCATAAGCTTCACTAGCCGCTATTATTTTTGCTTCGTCATCAATCGCATGCTGAGTCTTTTCAGTGCTCTCACTGGTTTTTGCTTGTGCTTCAGCGCGCAAACGCGCTTTTTTTCCTTTTTTGTGACGAGATTTTGATCCTTTCTTAGTCGTTACTGCAACCTCAGGTTTGTCTCTTGCTACATTTTCTGACTCAGCCTTAGCTTCGGCCGTCGCTTCTTCTTTAGCCTCAGCTTCTGCCCTGGCTTTAGCTTCAGCCCTGGCTTTAGCTTCAGCCTTGGTTTTATCCGCTTCTGCCCTGGCTTTAGCCTCAGCTTCTGCC
>QIFK01000229.1 GCA_003230615.1 Nitrosospira sp.
CCCTGATCAGTCGTTGTAATTAACTCCGCCTTCATTCCCAAGGATTCTAATTTCTCCGAAAGAAGCTTCATAGGGATCAGCATTAAATGACGTGGTGCATCAACATGAGGCCATCGAGAACCCATAATGTTAAATTGAAAAGAACTTGGGTTGGGAGTGGCTAGCACCACAATTCCTCCTGGCTTGAGGCTCATACAAATAGCATCTATTGTCGGCCACGGGTCAGGTAAATGTTCAACCACATGCCAAAGGGCAATCACGTCATAAGGCTTCATTTGTCCTAGTGTCACGATGGGATCGTCACTGTTAATGGCATTCACACCGATAACCTCGTTTAGAAATTGGCAGCACTGTGCATTCATCTCTATGGCTTCAACTTCGAAACCAGCCTTTTTAGCAAGGTAGGTGAAGCTACCGTACGATGGGCCAATTTCTAATAGCCTCCCTTTCTCAGAGAAGCGCTGAACAATTTCTATTTTGTATTTCTCAGGTTTGGAACCTTCTTCCAAATACTCTGAAGACTCTGGTACAAAATGGTATGCCTCTGGATAATAGTCGGAAAGGTTGACAGGGACTGGTGCAATAAAAATCAGCCCGCATTGATGACAACTATAGTGATTGAAGATTTCTTGAGTAATGTTCCGATTATAGTCTTTGCTACAAAAATAGAACGGAGACTCTGTGTGACAACAAGGGCAGACTTTTTTCATAAGTTAAATTGTTATGGCTGCCTCATAGCGATTAACACCTATATCGATACGGATCGAGTTACGTTAAGCACAACCTGTCGCTGGAGCCCCATTAATCCACCGGAATAAATTGAACCTGGCCATTGAGATGCCAATGAGACCATATACTTCTACCCCCATAAGCTGGATATAGACCGGAACGAAGGCCAGACTGAAAATACCACTCCATACCTTGCCGGCAAAGTTGGCAACTGACGGGGTTGATTTCATACGCCACAAGCTTATTGGTCTAGAGATCTCATTACGTTGCTTCCCCAGGCAAAGAATTCCCGTTTTTTCTTCTTATCCGAATCTTCCTTATCGTACAGTCTCGTCTGATTGTCTGAAATTAGTAGATTCTCTTGTACTCTACGCCAGAACGTATTGCTGATATCCCACTCATGCTTCTCATATCCCCTTCCATTCTTGCCTACAACTATTGGCCTGAAACCCATCAACTCTATTTGTTTGGTAAAGCTGTATCTTCCACTCTCAATAAAATATGCCTGTATTTTTATAATGATCATCCCTCGTGAAATTTTTAACATGATATCCCGCTCAATCATAAACCCGTTTGTTCTTATGTGATAGTTTGGGAATTTTAAAAAAAATCTATTGATAATCGCCTTTGTAAAATACTTGTATAGATATCTTGCTAACTGGCGCAAGTAAGAAAAGCCTTCTTTGTCAAGTTTTATAGGAGTTTTACCAATACTCCCCCACGATCCGGTCGCCCCTACCAAACCCACGCCCGGTTGACTAATATGCTGATAAAGCTTCAGCAACCAATCTTTATCTAAAATGATACTGAACGAATTTAGAAAACAGCAGTACTTGCTGCTACATTTTTCTTCTGCTGCAATGAAATAGGATTGAAGATCAAAACCGAAGTCCGCAATCCTTAAGGATGAGTGAGCTACCTCTCTAAGCAATTCTTCATACGGAACAATATCAGCTTTCCGGAAAAAACCCTTATAGACAATCAATAGTTCGTGATCAATTCCTGCAGAATTTCCTAGGTATGATGCAAGAAAATTTTGAAAAGGCTCGATACCGTTCTTTCTTCTTACCAAGTGAACCACACAGATGTCTGGCACGCTATAAATCTCCACTAAACATCAATCGGTCATTCTGGCATGATCATGCTATCAATTCGAGATGAATCACCCCAGAACTCCATCGGCTCATAATCAGGATAAGGGTAATAGCCAAGATTAAGCCCTATTTTCCAGTTGTTCTCATGCAACCATCGTTCAACTAATTTGTGAACTGAAACCGGCTCACCAGAACAGATATTGATAACCCCAATATCGCATTCCATCATGGCTAATCTAACTATCTGGCGAGCAATTTCTCCTACAGGCAAATAATCGCGTAATTGTTCACCGCCAGACATATTGAATACTTTGTCCCCGCGCACTACAGCTTCCCTTAACTTCGTAAAAAGTGACGTACTGGATTGACCTTGACCATACATGTAAAAAAGTCTTGTCCAGGTTAGATTAAACGGATTAACCAATTTCAAGAATTCTAACTGCTGTCGTAACGCATTTTTAGCATAACCATAAGGATTATTTGGTTTGGCTAGCATTTCTTCCGAAAGGGGACCAGACTGCATTCCGTATTCGAAACATGTTCCAGTTACAAGAAGTGAGGACAATCCTGACTCGATCATTGTCTTAAGAAAATGGTATTGCCTCGGTAACTCCGCCTCAAAGTGGTGCAATGATTTATAATTAGGCAAACGATCCCATGCAAGATGTATCAGAATTTCAGGACAACCTATTTTCTCAAAACAGTTTGGTACAGGTTGGGAAATATCCATCTCTACTGTTTGTACAACCCTACTCAACTCAGCAGTGAGAGTATCGCCACGGGTTACAGCAACAATCTCAACTCCGTGCTCCAGCAATTCAGTTAACACATGCTGCCCAATAAAACCACTAGCACCTGTCATCGCAATCTTCATATGAACATCAATCCACACTTAGCGCCGGAACAAACGTTACGAATTTTCCGTCCCATTTACGGATATAGGATAACTGTTCGGTTATTTCAGTTTTCAAGTTCCAGGGCAGTATCACCACATAATTAGGGTGTTCTTTGTGTAGGCGTGCCTCGTCAACGATTGGGATATGAGTGCCCGGCAGAAATTTACCCTGTTTTGCAGGATTACGGTCAACTACGAATGAAAGTAAATCAGAATTAACGCCAGCATAGTTAAGCAAAGTATTACCTTTAGCCGCTGCGCCATATGCCACAACATTCTTACCTTGGCGCTTTGATTCCATTAGAAACTTAATTAGGTCATTCTTGATATCATTGGCGCGCTTCTGAAAATCAGTGTAGTACTGTTCGGTTTTCATACCTACAGCAACTTCGCGCGCAATCAACATATCAACCTTATCAGTAGTATTATGCTTCCCTTCATCTTTACGCTGAGCAAATACTCGCAGACTGCCTCCATGCGTAGGAATCTCTTGAACATCAAAAATCTGTAATCCATTGAAATCAAATATGCGTTTTACTGCAATCAGTGATAAATAAGAGAAATGCTCGTGATAAATCGTATCAAATTGTGTTTGTTCCACGAGACGCATAAGATGCGGAAACTCAAACGTGGCAACTCCTTGTGGTTTAAGTAATTGGGTGAAGCCCTGTACGAAACCGTTAATATCCGGTACATGAGCCAGTACATTGTTAGCAACCATTAAATCTGCCTGCTTACCCTGGGTAACCAACTTTCTAGCAAGCTGGGGCCCGAAGAATTCCCCAATGATGGTAATCCCCTTTTTACACGCCGCTGCCGCAGTACTTGCGGTAGGCTCTATGCCAATACATGGGATACCTTTAGCCTTTACATACTGCAATAGATATCCATCATTCGCGGCAACTTCGATTACATTTGAGCTTGCGTTTAACTCAAACCGCTCGATCATTTCAGTTACATAACGCTCAGCATGTCGTAGCCAAGTAATGGCAAATGAACTGAAATAGGCATACTCGGCATCAAAAAGCTCTTCTATTCCCGCATAGTCCTCCGTTTGAACAAGCCAGCATTCAGTACAAACTAGCACTCTCAGCGGGAACCATTTTTCTGGAACACGAGGGGTTAATTCAGTCAGATAGGCATTTGATGGCGGCGCGTTGCCAAGATCAATTAATGTCAACTCTAGCTCTGCACTACAATGGCGGCATTTCAAAGAAAGACTCCTTCAAAATTAGGATGAACCATTGGATGCGAACGATCTCTATCAGAAAGCTCTGTGATGGGAAGGGGCCAGTTAATTCCTAGCACAGTGTCTACAACATTCAGCCCAGCTTCTGCCTCATGTACATATGGAGCCGTATGGAAATAAATTAGTTCGCAGTTCTCGGACAATGCCTGAAATCCATGTGCAAACCCCTCTGGTATCAACAGGCCACGGTTATTTTGTGCACTTAGTTTCTCGCCGTACCAATGCAAGAAGGTAGATGAATCTCGGCGTAGATCCACCGCAACATCAAATATTTCTCCCTTAAGACAATTCACTATTTTAGTCTCTGAATATGGTGGTTTCTGGTAATGCAAACCACGCACAGTTCCCTTCAGAAAGGTGAGTGTATGATTGATCTGACTAATAGGCTTATCGATTCCCACACATGTAAATTCCTCTGCACTATAAAGCCGACTTAAAAAACCACGTGTGTCCTCAATATGTTTACGCTGAATGACCATGAGTCCTGTAAGCGGTGTATTTAAAAAATCTAGGCACGACATAGTCAAGCTGCTAGTTTTGTTTTCTGATATGTCGTAATCTGCTCCAGTGTACGCTGATACATATTCTCTCCTTGGCGCCAACAAGTATGCCATTCCAGGGTTTTTTCCAACGCAGTCTGTAGTTTCCAGCGCGCCTTCCAACCAAGCTGAGTTTGCGCCTTACTGCTATCCAGCTTCAGGTGATTAGCCTCATGAAGTTGAACTTTTGTATCTAGTTGCCAAGAAGCCCCGGGGATAGAAGCTATCAGGTATTCTACGATCCACCCAACGGTACGTGCATCCTCATTTGCCGAACCAAAATTCCACGCTTCAGAAAAACGCGATCCATCACTAAATAGTTTCTCAGCCAACACTAGATAACCTGACAATGGCTCTAAAACATGTTGCCAAGGACGGACAGCATTTGGTGATCGAATTACAAGTACTTGTCCTGCGTCAATTGCACGCAAGAAATCAGGAATTAGCCGATCTGGTGCCCAGTCACCACCACCTATTACATTTCCTGCCCTTGCGCTTGCAATTGCAACACCTGACTTTTGAAGAAATGACTTTCGATATGCGGAAGTAATTAATTCGGAACAAGCTTTGCTGTTGGAATATGGGTCGTGCCCACCCATTGGTTCATACTCTCGATAAGGCCATATCCATTCTCGATTTTCATAGCACTTATCGGTTGTAACATTGACTACTACCTTCACAGTAGGGGACTTTCGAACCGCCTCAAATAAATTAACGGTGCCCATTACGTTAATAGCGTAGGTCTCCATCGGCTCAGCATAGGAGTAGCGAACCAAAGATTGTGCAGCAAGATGAAATACGATGTCCGGTCGTGCGATCTGCATTGCCTTTACCAGTGCAGATGCATCACGGGTATCAGCAATAGTATTACTCGCCATATCCTTACGTACTCCAACTGTCGTAAAAAAATTTGGCTCAGTAGGCGGATCTAGTGAATAGCCATGAACTTCTGCACCCATAGCCTGCAACCAAAGTGATAGCCAGCCTCCTTTAAATCCAGTATGCCCAGTAAGAAAAACTCGTTTTCCTTGCCAAAATTCACAGTTTATTTCCATGACTTCCACGGTGCTCTGCTCCCAAGCCAGAGATCTTCAAGATAATTCTTATCGCGTAATGTGTCCATTGGCTGCCAGAAACCTTCATGCTCAAATGCTACCAACTCACCGTCGGTAGCTAGCCTAACTAGTGGACCAGCTTCCCAAGAAGTAGTGTCTCCATCAATGTAGCCCAAGCACTTCGGTGACAAGACAAAAAACCCCCCATTAATCTTACGCCCATCACCTTTTGGTTTTTCAATGAAGCCAAACACTTTCTCACCATCCATATTCAACGCACCGTAACGCCCGGGTGGTTGTACGGCAGTAACAGTGGCCCGCTTACCGTGTTGTTGATGGAAATTAATAAGTGCGGTAATGTCGATATCTGCAACTCCGTCGCCATAGGTAAAACAAAATGCTTCATCATCTTTAACAAAGTTTTCTACTCGCTTTAGTCGACCACCTGTCAAGGTCTCATCACCAGTATCAATGAGAGTTACCCGCCAAGGCTCAGCATTCCTATGATGCACGTCCATTTCGTTAGAAGCCATGTCAAAAGTAACATCTGACATATGTAAAAAATAATTTGCGAAATACTCCTTAATTACATACCCCTTGTAACCACAGCAGATCACGAAATCATTGATGCCATGAGACGAGTAAATCTTCATAATATGCCAGAGGATTGGTTTGCCACCGATCTCTATCATGGGCTTGGGCTTTAGATAAGTTTCCTCTGAAATACGAGTGCCTAATCCGCCGGCAAGTATAACTGCTTTCATATCTTTATTCCTTATTTGTTTAGCTATAAACACAAATCAAACTAATGTATAAATTATATATATAGCATCCGTTATAAGGCATACATCAGTTGATGATGATAGGACACTAATGTGTTATGATTTTTTTGAATCTGTAATATGCCAGTACCGATAGCGCCACCTTACTGTGTTGCTCAGCATTCATGAGCAGGTCCCACATCTTTTGAGAGGGGAAGGAATTGTTGGACAAAGTCCTCATAACTTTTTGAAATACCGTCAAGCAACTCGATCTTTGGCACCCAGCCGAGCTTATTAATGTTACCACTATCAAGTACCTTGCGCGGTGTACCATCAGGTTTGCTAGGATCGAAAATAATTTTACCTTCGAAGCTGACGACCCGTTTAACTGTCTCAGCCAACTCACAGATAGTGATATCTTTACCGCAGCCAATGTTGATTATAGGTGGAACTAAGGACTGTGAATTAAGAATTGAGTTAAATGTTTCGTTAGGTAGGCACATTAAGAAGACACAAGCATCTGCTAGATCATCACAGTAAAGAAACTCTCTTTTAGGTGCGCCTGTCCCCCATACCACTGCTTCATTGTCGCCTCGTGTTTTAGCCTCGTGAAATTTTCGGATTAGTGCCGGAATAACATGTGCCTTAACAAGATCATAACTATCGCCACGTCCATAAACGTTAGTAGGCATGACAGCAAGAAATTGTGTGCCGTTTTGCCGGTTATAACTCCAGCATTGTTCAATGCCAGCTATCTTAGCGATGGCATATGAGCGGTTTGTCGGCTCGAGTAAACCAGAAAGGAAGTATTCTTCCTTAATGGGTTGGGGACAATTACGTGGATAGATACAAGACGAACCAAGGAACAATAGACGCTTGACACTGTGTCGAGATGCCGCTTGAATAACGTTATTCTGGATAGCAAGATTAATAGAGATAAAATCAGCTGGATAAATATTATTAGCCAGAATACCACCAACCTTGGCAGCAGCAAGAAAGACAAATTCCGGATTTTCTGTTGCAAAAAAAACTTCAGTCGCAACCTGATCAGTAAGATCAAGTTTTGCATGAGTACGGGTGGCTATATTTGTATAGCCTTTAGCTCGTAGCCTCCTCAATAAAGCGGAACCAACTAAACCACCGTGTCCAGCTACGTAAATTTTTGCGTTAAGGTTCACTTGGTTATGATTTTTTTAATCCGATGGTATAACCACAATATAGTACGTACTTCTTTCTTGTGAGATTGCGAAATAGGTAACCATTTCAAACGCGAGGCCGGCAGATTTATTCGTGGTTCTATTCGCTATGACCATAAGCTACAAAACCGTGTTTCTTTACCAATTCGTCGCGTTCAGCAGATTTCAAGTCTTCCCTAACCATTTCTGCAACTAGTTGTTTGAAGCTAATTTTGGGGCTCCAACCAAGTTTCTTTCTAGCTTTGGAAGAATCTCCCAATAGTGTTTCAACTTCAGTCAATCGGAAATAGTGTGGATCTACGCGCACAACAATACGAGGCTCCATCTTCAAAGAACTAGAAACTAAGTAGCCTGATTCGTTTTTTCCACTACCTTCCCAGCGAATAATTATGCCAAGTTCTTCGGCAGCAGCATTTATAAAATCACGAACGCTATATTGCACTCCAGTAGCGATAACAAAATCTTCTGCTTGTTGTTGTTGCAGCATCAACCACTGCATTTCAACACAATCCTTGGCATGACCCCAGTCGCGCTTTGCATTAAGGTTACCGATGTAAAGACAGTCCTGTAAACCGAGCTTGATACGTGCTAGAGCACGGGTAATCTTTCGCGTTACAAATGTTTCCCCACGCACCGGGCTTTCATGATTGAACATGATGCCATTACAGGCATACATACCATAAGCCTCGCGATAATTAACTGTGATCCAGTGAGCATAAAGCTTGGCGACCGCATAAGGGGATCGAGGATAGAACGGTGTGGTTTCATTTTGTGGCGTTTCCTGTACCAGCCCATATAATTCAGAAGTAGATGCCTGGTAGAAACGAACTTTCTTTTCCAAACCGAGGATACGAATTGCTTCTAGTATACGCAATGCACCGAGGGCATCGGAGTTGGCGGTATATTCTGGCTCTTCAAATGATACTGCGACATGACTTTGTGCCGCAAGATTGTAAATTTCATTCGGTTGCACATGCTGAATAATGCGCACCAAACTACTGGAATCAGTCATGTCACCATGATGTAGAAATAAATTTCGGTTCTGTTCGTGTGGATCTTGGTATAAATGTTCAATCCGGTCGGTATTAAACAACGAGGACCGACGCTTTATGCCATGTACTTCATAACCCTTATCCAGCAAAAACTCGGCAAGATATGCTCCATCTTGTCCAGTGATACCCGTAATCAAAGCAATTTTTTCTTTTTGCATTGCTTCTAACCCCATTTTTAATGCTTCTAAAATCTGAAATATTCCTAGCACTCGCGCTAATTATAATCAGTTAGCGTCCCTATCTATATTACGAATTATATAGTATCGTAAAATTCTTAAAACCTGCCCCTCTGTAATAAGGACAATGATTCCTCAAGTAATGGTATACATCTATGTATATTGGTATACATAAAGCCGCAATTGGGAATTAATCTATTCCTATATAAAACAGCAAGTTATTAAATACGACCCCTGCAATGATTATTCAGAATATATTTACAGAAAGGGTAATTATTACCGTGTTCCCTGTTGGAAGAATCAAGGCGAGTGGTAACGAAGTATCTTTAAATCGCTGGCTTCCAA
>QIFK01000103.1 GCA_003230615.1 Nitrosospira sp.
TTTATCCAAGGGAGCTCGTGGCAACTGGCTTATCACTAGCGAATCCTACGCCAATTGAACCTGGTGAAACCCGTGAGGTAAAAATGGAAGCAAAGGATGCGCTGTGGGAAGTGCAGCGGCTAATGGCTTTGATGGGTGACCCGGAAAGTCGTTTTGGTGGATTGCTGATGACCTGGACTGATGCGGGTGATCGCAACATCAACAGCATACATGGTCCTGTGATTCCAGTCTTTACCAAGCTGTAAAGCAAGACGGCATGATACCGATCCGCCCCCGTCATTTGACGGGATGGTGGATCGTTTTTTTTTGAAAGTAAGATATGTGAAAAAAATGGAAAATCCATGCGACGCGGCGCGCTTTCAACAAACATCTGAGTAAACGTAGGACACTCTCTTCTAGTTTCTAGTAGTAACCTAAGGCATAAGATTTAAATCTTATGCCTTAAGCCATTTGGTAAGTGGTTGCCACTGCATTAGATCACGTTCAGCCTGGTGAAACGGTAGATCGAAAATACTTTTTCCGTTAAAGGCAGAATTGACGTACACCATGGTATCGCGCAAATAGGCAAGAATGGGTAGGTTATACTGCGATAAAAATCGTTCCAAGGTAGATGCTGCACGAGTGCGTGGATCTACCCGCATTCCAACTATTCCGATAAAGGCTTTATGTCTTTGTATGGTCTTTTCTTCCATCAACCGATCTATGAAATCCCGCGTGGTGACCATGTCGAACACTGATGGTTGTATTGGTACAAGGATTTTGTGTGCAAGTTTCAACGCATGGGAAAGGTTCTTCCCATGAATTCCAGCAGGAGAATCCAGCACAAGCCAATCATTTTTTTCCATAATGCTTTGGGACGCTTCACCACGCTCTAAACCTAACCTAGTAATGGTTGGTAACTCAGAAGATCGCAATGCGAGCCAGTTCAGTGATGATTTCTGCTGATCTAGATCCCACATCACAACCCGATGATTCTGACTAGCTAAATAACCAGCCAGATTGGTCGCTAATGTGGTTTTACCACAACCTCCCTTAGGATTTGCCACCAAAATTGCTCGCATATATACCCCTCACCCCCAAGTCTATTTCGTCCAAAACAAAATTAGCCAGCTTCTTTTCTTACTATACTAAAGATTCTGTTCACTAACTACATTCTATTCTGCCTCCTGCTTTAATCCTTGTAGAGGCGGTGATATATCAGAAGCACCAGAAGTGGAAGTCCGATCTGGAATAGATAACAATTCCATACTTCCTTTTTGTTCCACTAGCAATCCAGGATCTTCCAGCGGAGGCAACTCATCTAGAGAGCGCAGGTTAAGATCATTAAGGAAATCCTTGGTAGTAGCATATAAAATTGGTCTGCCTGGAACATCGCGATGCCCAATAGATTCTATCCATCCACGGGCTTCCAAAACCTTCAGTACTGGGCTGGAAACTGTCACACCACGAATTTCCTCAATGTCACCACGTGTAACCGGCTGCCGATAAGTAATTATTGCAAGTGTTTCCATTACTGCACGTGAGTAACGGGGGGGCTTTTGTGGATTAAGCTTGTTAAGAAACCCCTGAATTTCAGGTTTAGCATGAAAACGCCATCCGCTGGCGACACATACCAGCTCTACACCTCCTTCTGCCCATTTCTCACGTAATTCTTCAAGCAACCTGTGTAGAATTCCTGTGCTTAGTTCATTGTCAAATAGTTTCTTCAACTCCGCCAATGGCAAAGGGTCCTGACTAGTGAGTAAAACTGCCTCTAATACCTGCTTGACTTGATCAGGGTCTATCTGCTCTGATGAATTAGACAGCGGTAAGGAAGTCGATTGATCTGACATAAATATTTCCGATGGGTTGAGATTGCGTGATTTCTACTAGGCTTTCCTTAACGAGTTCCAGCAACGCAAGAAAAGTTACTACTACTTCAGCCATCCTGACAGAGGGACCAAACAATTCATAGAATTCAATGAACTCGCGTCCCCGTAAATCTCGCATAATACGACTCATATGCGCTCGCACCGAGAGCTCTGCTCGAGTAACACGATGATGGCGATTAGCTTGGGCGCGTGCTACTAGTGTAATCCATGCATTACGTAGGCCATCTACATTGATTTCCGGCAGGCGCTTAACCACTGTTTGCTCAATTAGCACCTGTACAGGTGTAAAGTCACGTTCGGCCTGGGGCATCTCATTTAGCCGTAGTGCAGCCAGTTTCATCTGTTCGTATTCCAACAATCGACGCACTAGTTCAGCACGTGGATCGACATCGTCTTCGTTAGCTCGGACAATAGGACGCGGTAGCAGCATGCGTGACTTAATTTCGATCAGAAGTGCAGTCATTAGTAAATATTCTGCCGCCAGTTCCAGTTGACTAGCGTGCATGATCTCAACATAGGCCATATATTGACGCGTGAGCTCTGCCATTGGAATATCTAAGACTTCTAGGTTATGCTTACGAATAAGATAAAGTAGTAAATCTAGTGGCCCCTGAAAAGTATCGAGAAACACTTCTAGAGCATCCGGTGGGATAAACAAACCCCGTGGCACCTCCATCAGCGGTTCGCCGCGGATATTTGCAATAGGATTAGTAGCAGTAGACTTGAGAAATTGGCTCACACTGAAATGAAAACTACATTATCTAATCTGTATTATACCGTAGCAGCCCATAGTTACATTTCTTAATAAAATACGAGCATTAAGAATAACTTAACCCCACTGCCTCTCTTACGTCTCGCATGGTTTCCTGCGCTAGCTTATCAGCTCTTTCACAGCCATCTGCGATAATATTGCGTACTAAAGTAGGATCATCCTCGTACATTCTGGCACGTTCATGCATAGGCTGCTGTTCTACTAATACCGCTTCAATCACCGGTTGCTTACATTCTAAGCAGCCGATTCCCGCACTCTTGCAGCCCTGCTGTACCCAATCCCTGATCGTATCATCTGAATAAACCAAATGAAATTGCCATACTGGACATTTGGCTGGATCACCCGGATCCCCACGTCGTATACGTGCTGGATCAGTTTGCATGGTACGAATTTTATTTCTGACACTATCAGCCCCTTCTCTCAAACTGATAGTGTTATTGTAGGATTTGGACATTTTCTGGTTGTCCAAGCCTGGCATTCTTGACGCCTGGGCAAGCATCGCTTCAGGTTCAGAAAGAATCATTTTTCCACCACCCTCAAGATACCCGAATAATCGCTCGCGATCTCCCATACTCAAGTTCTGCTGTTCGTCAAGCAATGACTTTGCCGCATCTAATGCTTCATTATTGCCTTGCTCTTGGTAACGATTACGCAGTTGTCGGTAGACCTTGGATTTTTTGGGACCAAGTTTCTTAATCGCCAACTCAGCCTTTTCCCTGAACCCAGCCTCTTTACCAAAAATATGGTTGAAACGACGCGAGATCTCGCGTGTGAATTCAATGTGTGCTATTTGATCTTCGCCAACCGGCACACGATTAGCACGATAAATAAGAATATCTGCACTCTGTAATAAAGGATAGCCTAGAAAACCGTAAGTACTTAAATCCTTATCGGTTAGTTTTTCTTGCTGATCCTTGTAGCTAGGAACCCTCTCCAACCAACCCAGTGGCGTAATCATAGAAAGCAACACATGCAATTCAGCATGTGCCGGTATCCGTGACTGGATAAACAAAGTTGCCTGAGCCGGATCTACCCCGGCAGCAAGCCAATCCACCACCATGTTCCAGGCATTTTGCTCAATAATTTCGGGTGTATCATAATGGGTGGTAAGGGCGTGCCAATCAGCAACAAAAAAAAGACATTCGAACTCCTGCTGCAATTCTACCCAGTTCTTCAGTACACCATGGTAGTGCCCTAAATGTAAGCTACCTGTGGGACGCATCCCAGATAAAACTCGATCAGTAAACATTCTACTTTATCCTTGATAATTCCGTGGCTAAATGTCTTGTCAAACTTACAGCCCAACAAACCATGCCACCATTATTACCGTAACCTTAATAAAAGGTAATATGACAGCACCGAGTACGCCGGTGAACAGCAGGACCAGTATAATCATAAAACCATAAGGTTCAATCTGTGCAAAACGATGTGCGATGCGGTGAGGTAACAAGCTCACTGCAATACGACCTCCGTCCAGAGGTGGCAACGGCAGTAGATTAAGAACCAATAGTATCGCATTTATTGTGATACCAGCTTGGCCCATTAACATCATTGGCTTGGCTAAATCGCTTTCTGGCATAGCAAAGCTAAGCTTGATAATTAAAGCCCATAGAAATGCCATTAATAGGTTAGCCCCCGGGCCGGCAGCAGCTACCCAGAGCATGTCCCGTTTGGGGCGGCGAAGGTTAGCAAAGTTGACCGGAACCGGTTTTGCCCAGCCAAATAAGAACCCTGACCCAAATGCCGTGCTTAAGACATATAGTCCCAACGGGACGATAATTGTACCCATAAGATCGATATGTTTCAGGGGGTTCAAAGTAACACGCCCCTGAGCATAGGCGGTAAGGTCACCGTAGTGCTTGGCTACATAACCATGTGCGGCCTCATGCAATGTAATAGCAAATATCACTGGAAGCGCATAAATAGCAATGCCCTGAATAATACTATCCATACACCATCCCAAAGGGGACCAGACTACCTCGACCGTTCCGTACTAATTCTGGTTTATCCCCAGTTAAGTCAATCACGGTTGTCATTTCTAAGCCACAGGAACCACCATCCAGTATCAATTCCACTTGATGTTCGAGACGATCACGGATTTCTCTTGGATCATTGAGAGGAAGCTCGTCTCCAGGCAGAATCAACGTGGAATTCAACAACGGCTCATCTAGCTCCACTAGTAGTGCCTGAACCATGGGGTGATCAGGAATTCGAATACCAATAGTGCTACGTTTAGGGTGCTGCAAACGACGGGGAACCTCACGAGTAGCCTCAAGTATAAATGTATAACTACCTGGTGTACTAGTTTTGAGTAGCCTGTATTGACTATTGTTAATCTTAGCGTAATGCGATATTTCAGCCAGATCTCGACACACTAGTGAGAAGTGGTGTTGCTCATCCACATGTCGTATGGTGCGAATACGAGTCATGGCGCTCTTATCACCCAGCTGGCAGCCAAAGGCATAACAAGAATCGGTCGGATAAACAATAACACCCCCAGCACGCACAATTGCCACTGCTTGACGTATCAGGCGTGACTGTGGATTGTTTGGATGGATGGAAAAGAATTGAGCCACGTAAAAAAGTCTATAGTTTCAATGTTGAATAATTGTAGCGAATTGCCTGTGCTACGTTATCCTATTCCAATCATGCCATACAGGCGTACATCCTACAGGCAATTCTGGCATCTGCCCCAGATCAAAATAGCTTTCGCCTGGCCCATGAAAATCCGAGCCACGAGAAGCAAGTAAACCTAGTCGTTGGGCATGGTGTGCAAACAACAAAGACTGTTCAGGAGTGTGGCTGGCAGTAATAACCTCTATGGCTGCGCCACCAAGTGCACGAAATTCAAACAGCAACTCGTCCAGTACATCTTTACCCAGTTTATAGCGCGCTGGATGAGCAATTACAGCCCTACCGCCACTACCAGATATCCAGGCCAGGACATCACTTAATGGAGCCCATTGATGCGATACGTATCCAGGCTTACCCTTTACCAGATATTTTTTGAATACAGACCTCACATCCTTGGCATATCCCCGCTCAACCAAGAAACGAGCAAAGTGGGTGCGCCCTATCATCCCCCCCTTCCCTGCATAGGAGTAAGCCCCCTCTAAGCTACCGTGAATACTAAATTTATCGAGTTGTGCGGCAATATTGCGCGCACGCAATATTCTTCCACTGCGAATAGCTTCCAAACCTTTTGCCAATGGGGGATATTCTGGGTTAACATCGAGACCGACAATGTGAAGTGTCTTGTTACGCCAACTAACGGATATTTCCACGCCATTGATGAAAGTGATGCTCTTTTCAGCAGCAGCACGACGAGCCTCACCCAGTCCAGCCACATCATCATGATCAGTTAGTGCCAGCACACTCACCCCTCGTCTAGCAGCATGTTCCACCAACTGTGTGGGCGTCAACAAGCCGTCAGAAATCGTGGAATGGCAGTGCAGATCAATATTGAGCATGAAGCAAATTGTTCGTACGAGACAAGGCTCTCATCATAACATAAGGGGGAGATAAAAAATTGATTGCATGGGAGTGTGATAAATGCAGAATTCCATTGTAAAAATCATTGTTACCTTCAAAAATTAACGTTCTAACGACACATATCAAGTTAGACCTGATATCTAAATTAATTCCATTTATACTGCAATTTCTTCTTTTTTACGCATCATCTGCCCACTCTCGCCATCCCTTTAGTAGCGGAAAATACAACCCTAATTTAATTGGCTGGCCATCAATCTCGCGCATTAATGCAGCATAGCGATTGAGCTGGGAGCGGTAGCGCTCCTGCTCACGGTCAAGAAAAAACTCCACGTCCGTACCTTCATGGATACTGGTCTTATAGTCTACGATCCAGCGCTGACCCTCTATACTGTGAAAAGTGCGATCGATCACCAAACTCATAAGCTCCCCACCAATTATAGATGTCATACGTAGCTCGTTTTGAGCATCCTGCTGTGGACCAAGTAGCCACTGGCCGCGTGTATCACTTACCGTATGGATGAGCGCCTTTGTTATGCGTGCAACTGCAGATTCTATGTCGCTGTCACCACCACTCATGCCGCACGCGATTAGATTCTGTTTAAATGTATTGTGTAACCCTTCAATCCGAACCATGTCCCACCCGCTTACCTCATCTTCGGCGATATGCTGCAACCACCGATGCACAACGCTTCCGATATGGCGTGCAGTTTCTCCAGCCCACGAGAATTCAATTTCTTGCGTACGTACCATGTCCTGTGGTGGGCTCCATTTCACACGCGAGGGCGCGGAAGGCAGCACCCAACCGGACGCAAGACGACGTAGTGATTGGTCGATTGAATCGTCTCCTTCACCACTAATTTCTTTCTTGTGAAGGAGAGATGTATTCGGAAACTTTGCCAATGGAGCAGCCTCGGCAAAAATTGGTTGAACCACTGGCCATAACTTACTCAACAGTGATTTTCCGGCAGGCAACTTTGACTTGATCACGCCGTCGATGTCGGAACTAAGACCCGTGTTACCCAACAGGTGTAGGAACTTTTTTGCACGCGTTGCTGCAACATAGAGAAGACGATTCTCCTCAAAATGCTCTTTCTCACAGTCAAGTTTCTCCAGCCAGGAATAGATGAGATCGCTGGCTGCACCAGTTTCTTGAATCGGCGCAAGTAACAAATCAGCATGATGCTCCATCCACATGAACAGCTTTTTTCCGTTACTAGGTGGCGGACGGCCAAGGCCAGGTACGATCACGTAATCGAACTCAAGTCCTTTGGACTTGTGAATTGTCATAATTTGCAGCGTGTTGTTAGTCTCCAGGTCGGGCAACGCATAGAGCTTGGCAAGCCCTTTTTCAAATGCCGCAAGCTCGGAGATGCCGCCTGCTTCCTCATGCGTCTCAAGATAATTAAGATAAATCTCGGCGTCTTCGAGATCAGTTGCAT
>QIFK01000025.1 GCA_003230615.1 Nitrosospira sp.
GTGTGGACCAAAATCAAGCCCACAAAGATTAAGCAGGCGTGCCACCATAGACGTGCCACTACGGTGCATTCCAATGATACATGTAGTTTTCCCGTACGCTACCTTCCGATATTTTTCATTACAAAGCATACGAATTCGTCCACCTGACTGTCGTGTGGAGGTCGTATTGCTTTAGCAGTAGTGTTATCCGATCCATATTTCGAGAAATTCAAACGTTGTTGATATTAGCGCTATTAAGCGTATTAATAAGCTTGTCATCATTCTATAGCGTATTGATTTTAAGCGCATTCAATAATTGGGCGGTGCTTTGCTTCCACGTTATCCATGGTAACGTAGTCGAGTCTGGGTGCTGGTTTTTTTCATAGAGCGATAGCCAATTCTGTATTGCTGTCGCCAATGACGAATGTTCATTTCCATCAAAGTAGAAGGCGTGATTGCCAGCTACTTCACGGAACACTGGGATATCCCGTGCAATAATGGGTAGACTGTGCTGAGCAGCTTCGATTAGTGGCAGACCAAATCCTTCGCCTTCGCTAGCAGCTATAAGGCAGGTGCAACTAGCATAAATTCTCTCAAGGTATTCGTCGCTAACATTTTCTAACCAGAAGATATTTTTATGTCGTTTGGGGTGGTTTCGTAAAGCGTTAACAATTTGAGAAATTATACGTCGTGTTTTATCTGGTAGTCCCTTCCAGCCCTCGTTCCCGACTATAACCAGGTTCACCTCAACGCCATTGTCCCAAAGTTGCTCAAATGCAGCTATTGATTCTGCGTAACCTTTTCGAGGTTCTATTGTGCCAACCATCAGAAAACTAATTTTATTCTGAAGAGATTTTAATGTGGCTTGTGTATCATTGGGTAGCCCTTGTGTAAGGTTGCAACTTTTAATATCTGCTCCTAAATGAAACCATGAAATTTTAAATGGTCGAGGAATATTTGATTTTTGTTGTTTTACCCATAAACTTAGCTCATTGGCCACAGATTTAGATATACATACTGCGCCATCGTATCTAGAAATGGTTCTAAGCCAGTTGGTGTGTACAGTATCTGCGCCTGCCGGAAAGTTGTTTGGCAACTGAATGGGTAAAAGGTCAAAGACAAGAAAGTGTATTTTTATTCCATAGCTATAAAGTTGATCAAGATATGATTGCGCATTAATTAAGCTTTGGCCAAATAAATCAAGGCCAATAATAATATCACCAGCTTGAGTATCTATCGGTTCATCAGTAATGACATTGGCCGGGCAGTTAAGTAAACTAGCGGTGAATTTACGTGCGTATCGATAGTGCCAGCGTCCACCTGTTTCGGTGAGATATACCGGCTCTATTCTATAACCTTGTGGTGTTCTTTTGATAAGCTCAAGTATTAGCGCACAGGCGACGCGCTCGATTCCTGTTTTAAGATTGTTTCGGCTAGTTGCCGAAATATCTAACAGTAGCTGGCATGCCGGTTGTAGTTCTGGGCTATTCTGCGCAATTGAATGAGCAAGTGTGACGAGCTCTTGTTTGTTTGGTTGGTAGTTATCAAGAGCTGCGATGGATTGAATTAGTGCCCGCTTATTATTCTGATCTTGTTCGTAATTTTTCTCAATGACTTGTTTATACAGTTCGGCGCACTTACGCGGTGCATGATTGTTCGCCACATAGTCGCTTGCTTGTGATCCTAGTTTGAGTCGTTGTGATTTGTCGTGCCAAAGTGTTTCAAGTGCTTCCATTAAATGGTTGTTACTAAAATCATTTGGTAACTTCCATGTTGTATTTTCAGGCAGATCCGCCATAGATCCATTATTATTTACTATAGTAGCAAGTCCGAAATTCATGCAGTCTAATGCTGCAGCCGAAGTTTCACCACGAGATAGAGCGCGAAGCTGTACGCCAACATCAGCTGCAGTCAAATATTGTTTGTATGTTTCTGTATCTACCCACCCAGTAATATGGATTCGATTACTTAAGCCACTGTGCTGGATAGTTGTAAGTAATTCTTCGCCATAGTTCCCACCGTGATTTTTGCCAACAAAAATAAGAATACATTTGTTATCTTTTACCAAACTGGAAGCCAGCCAGGCATCTAACAATTTATGATTAAGTTTAGTTGGGTCAAGCATACCAAAGCTACAAACCACAAAATCCTCAGGGTTTAGATTTAATGCTTTGCGCACTTTTGCTCTATCTTGTTTAAGAGCAGGTGACCGTAGAAGCGGGATAACATTCCAATGGTCTGTCTCAAACGAGCTGTACCAATCTTTTACCAAATGTTGAGAGTTTTTGGAATGTGAAATTATGCCAAGTGATCTTCTCAGTACGTTAAAATTGCAAGGGTATTTGTAAATTATTTTGGTTAGATCAGTGATGTGAAATCGTTGTTGAAAAGCATAGTAGCCATGTGCTAGATATAACATACGTGCCAGATAATTGGGATGATTGCTGTTGCCTTCCATTTCGCAGACAATTGAGGAGAGAAAAAAATCGTGCAAAACAACAATACCGGGAATTTCATCCAGTAAATTGAACATATGCTGGTGAAAGCGTGAATTTCCGAAGTGGTATAGCACACGCTCGTAGCTGCTTGCGTTTGAGCGGAACCAATCAATGTTACGTATTTGACAATTGTCATTTACCCATGCGTTGTCCACAGTTTTTTGAGCTACGATAACGTCGATGTCGTAATGTATGGATAGTTCTCGAAGGAGATCAATGCTGTAATAGCTAATTCCGCTTTGCTCCGGTGGAAGCGGTGAAATATAGGCTAGTTTTTGTCTGTGGACTGATGCTGATTCCGTATGTAACGATTGTTGTTTTGTATGTAGTGTTTCCAAAGCAGATATTGCTCGTTTACCGCACTTGTCCCATGAAAACTTTTTCGCTTGTTTATATCCACATTGTTCAAGTTTTAGCCTAAAGGTGCCATTTTCTAATGCTTGTGTTAGTTTTTCAGATATCGATTTTACTGAGAAAGGATCAAATAGTGCCTCGGTGTTCTCGATAACTTCAGGTAAACTCGATGTGTTTGAAGCAATTACTGCTTTACCGCACGACATTGCTTCTAGAGCAGGCAAACCAAAACCTTCATGCCATGATGGGAAAACATATAATTTACACAAGTTGTAGAGTGCAACCAAGTCATTATTGGTGATATATCCAGTGAATATTAATTCATCCTGGCGTAGACCCACGGATGTTGCTTCTTGTCGAAATAGACGAATATTGTCTTTATGCATTTTTCCTGCTAAAACTAAATGATGGTTTTTTCGAAGTTCATCAGAAAGTTGTGCATAAGATCGAATTAAACGAGGCAGATTTTTCCTTTTATCATCACCACCCGTGTAGAGTATAGTTGAACGGGTTAGTCCAAATTTATTCTGGATAATTTTTACTTGTGTCTGATTAAGTGTTAATGGCCGGAAGCACTCATCTGCAGCAGTAGATATATTGACAATCGATGAGGCAGAATGACTTAGATTTTCTAACGCTTCCTTTCGGCTAGATTCTGAAATTGACAGTAGCAGTTGTGATCGACACAGATGGGCAATCTTCTGTAAATAAAATTGTTGATAAGTTGAGTTTTTTCTGAAATAGTTTTCTTGATTTAACAGGGGGATAAGGTCGTAAAATGATACGCTGGTGAGGGTTGCTTCATTAAGGGTGCCAATACTCGTTACTGCATCATCTACAAAGCCTTCACACATGCTCATTACGTGCACGATATCTGGTTTTAAGCTGTTTAGAAAGGCTTCGCGAATTAACTCAGCAGCTTTACGGCGCTGCGTATTGCTGGGTACAGACTCATGGACAGGTGCAGGTGTATACCAGACACGGATATTTTCTTGTGATATCAAGCCATCAAATTTGGCGCGGATAGGTTCGATAGTGTCAGGGAAAAGACCATTTAGCGCGATAAATATTTCATGCTCACCTCGATTGCGGGCCATGGCCTGAGCCAGTGAGAGACTGTAGCGGCCTATTCCCCGGAATCGACTTTCAGTTTGAGCTCCCTGTAGGTCAATAACGATTCGCATTAGTCATCTTTTTCCTGGCAATCTTTAATGGCATGTTTTATTTCGGCGTAGATTTTTCGGACATGAGGCGAAAGGTCATCCACCTTGTCATCTACCTTGTCATCTACAATAGAAATATTACGTCGAATAGAAGGTTTTGTGATTTTTTTTACCAAAGCCCTGGTACGCGCTATGAGGCCTTGTTGAAGTAAAAGATTTGTTTGATGTTTAATCCAGCGTAATGGTGCAGTAATTCGCCAGGAATAACTCTTAAATACCGAATTAAGCATCGTATATAACTGCTCGGCATTGGCTTCGGCCTCTCCAGCCCTGGCTTCAGCTTCTCCTATCCTGGCTTCGGCTTCTCCTACACTGGCTTCTGCCTCAAAGATCACGCGCTGTGCTTCTGCAAGCTCCATTTCAGTCCTTTCTTGGTATTCTCGAGCGCGCATGGCATCACGTACAGAAAAATTTTTTGGAACACTAACATCTACTAACGACTCTTTTCGCTCTTTGCTAAGTAGTTTCAGCTCATCCACTTGAGCGTGGCTATAACCATGTGATAACAACAATTCATGCACATAATCTTCTATCTCCAGAAAGAAATCACTATCACTTTCTCCATAGCTCGCCATCGGCACTGAGCAATCTGATAAATCAAGTCCGCCTATCCCTGTTTGCTCCAGTTTTTCAAGGGTTTCTTTGCGATAACTAATTGAAGTGCTCAACTTATCTATATCAACTGATAGCTCGCAATGTGGTATCGTCTCGAGTATTGTGTGACACCATAGTGCATAAAAAAGCTTGTAGCTAGCAATTGCATTAAGCCTGTATCTATTAAAAAATCTATAGTATGTGATGGTATCCATATCGTGAGAATATGGGAGCTTTAGTTCCTTTTTTAATACCTTTAAAAAGGCAGGTAGATTCTTTGCATCAGAAATAAACAGGTTACATCTATCAAAATAAACATCTTTCTTGTAGGACCACCATTGATCCCATGGGTTTCTCCATAAAAATATATGCACTCCACCGCATTCTGACTTTAAACCTTCAACACGTCCTGTCGTCCGACAGCATTGAAAAACAGGTCGCCCCTTAGATCCATTCGCCAGAGCAGAAAAATAGGATTTAATTTCGGTAAAACCGTCCTTTTCTGCAGCGAAGTATTGCTCGAAAGAAAACTCTTTGCGAAAATACCGGCCTACCTCATCTGCAATAGCATGAAATTCATAAAAATACGGTTTTTCTATATCAGGATGCCTGAAATGTCTTTGACTCTCTCTGCCGATTTCAAGAAACCTGTCTGGTTCAGCGGCAGCATATAGTAGATACTCATGCAGTGGCTCATGATAACACCAATAGCCCGAATCTGATCGGCGAAATACCTTGAATATATAGCTGCTCCCCGAACGAAAAAGAGAATGAATAAAGATAGGTGTAGTGTCGAAATTTTTCATTTAATAATGTTTATATTTCGAAGCATAGCGATTTTAAATATGGTTCTAATAACTATTGAATAATATGTTATTTACTGGACGTATTATACGAGTCATTTTTCATCATGAGTATATTCAAGATGCGGGGGATTTTTATTATACATCTCTCTATCTTATTTTCTCAAGATAGTTATCGTCGAGTATTCTTACGAGTTCATTAACAGTATTTGACCAATCTGGAGTATGGTATTTTTCCAGTAATGTCTTATGTTTTTCTACCTCCTGGCTACTAAGGTAAGACTCCAGCAAGTCCGTAAATGAATGAAGCTCGTCAGGGTCAAAGTAGTCAACATAATCACCACCTGCTTCTGTAAGCGCCCCTCTATCAGAAGATAAGGTTGCACACCTGCGCTGAAGCGCTTCTGTGACAGGCAGACCGAACCCTTCATACAATGAAGGTACAACAGTCAGATAGGCGTTTTCATATAAACTGGCAAGCATCGTGTCGCATATTTTTGTGTGCCAGAATAAGCGTTTATTCAGCAATTCATGCTGTTGTATTCTGGAAACAGTCTGTTCAGAATGCCAGCCTTCTCTACCGACGATGACCAGATTTATGTCAGGATATTTACCTGAGATAATGTCAAACGCATCTAGCAGAAAGTCATAGTTCTTACGTGGCTCTATTGTACCGACACAGAGGATATATTTTAGATTCTTTTCAGCCAATGGCCAGGGTTCAATTCTTTTTGAGTCATTCGAAATATCAGCACCCAGTTTGATTGTCGTTGTGTTTAATTTTATTGCCGGGAATTGTTGTTGACAGTAACCCTGTAAATCCTTTTCTGTAGTCTTACTGATACAGATAAATAAATCACTGTGCTGTAAATGCGCATGCAAATGCTCCTGAAAGACCGGTAAAGTATTTTCATGCGTCATTTCAGGAAACAGAATCGGGATAATGTCGTAATGGAAAGTCGCAACTAGTACCCCATTTGCCTTTAATGCGGGCAGCAATGTAGTCCGTTTCAATTCATTATGCCAGGAGGCATCAAGGTCAAGAAAAATGGAACCGGGTTCAAATATCGGCAGTAGGTTTTCCTCGTGCCATGACGGGTGTGAATATTTTCCATACATATTTCGCAGTGCAGCTTTTATTCTTTTACCCAATAATTGCGTGGCAAGCTTCCTGTAGTAGGGGCGAGTATCTGTAATATTGGTATCGTTAAGACTGAGTTTCTGCAATCGTTCATTTTCATCACCTGATAACCGTCTCCAGCCCTGGCAATGTGGGCAAAATACGACAGGAATGAATTCAAACCCTGAAGTAGTGTCGCCAATCAGTCTACGCGAAAGTTCTCTTACGACACGCTGTATGCCACTTATGAAAGGGACACACAGTGTGTTCTCTACATCAAAATAGACTCTTGTTGGTACTGACATAACGAGATCTTACTCGAACTCCCTCATATCAAGGGACCGCTTAATCTGTTCGATATCCGAGGCGATTTGACATATCCTCGCGTCGTTTTGCCAGCCGAGTTGCCGATTAAGTTTTTTTAAAGGCAGCAGAAAATAGAAAAGGGCTTTTTTCAATGGAGAATAGGGCATCACTGATATATCACTCCAGCTAACCGGGTTCTGGCACTTCAATTCATGTTGATACCAGCGCAGTATTTTTTCCAGATTATTTTTCTCCTGCTCGCTTTTCGAGAAACAGGTCCCTATTCCATGAAATGGCTGACCAGATCCATACAAACTCGAGCTGAAGTTCTCAAAACAACAGGCCTCAGGTTTGACGTAATGTGGCCAGCTGTTCGGGTGATCAGGCCAGCATAAGGTTTGAAACGGCTTTGGTTTATGAAACTTTTCAGGGTATTTGGACTGTGCGTAGTTGAAGTAGATACTCCACTCACAGATGGCATAGTCTTGAGAAATCGTTGAAAACTCGTTTGCCA
>QIFK01000191.1 GCA_003230615.1 Nitrosospira sp.
ATTTCATTCCTTGCCCCTTCCTTCGAAGAGTGTAGACGGGCTGATTGAGAAAACTCTGGATAATCATAACGTTGCCCAAGCAAAGACTTGTTAGATTTCATCGCATCAATCACGACAATCTGATACACCAGCGAAGTTCAACATCGCAGGGTATCATTATTCTTTCCGGTAACACCCACAGTAAACATCAAACTCCCCTAACTGCACTGCAAGATCGGATTCATCACATAACCTGGCTGGCTTCCTCTTTATGAAAATTTCATCGACTAATATGTAAGGCACTTCACCCAATCTCTCACCATCTTCATGGTATAAATTCGATGAGAATTAAATGCAATACAGGCCTGCCCTACTGTTACTGGAACAGAAAACAGAAAGTGTCCTCCTGGTTTAATAACCCTAATAAAATTACTCACCGCCTTCCTATCTCCCTCTGGATCAAATTCATCTCCATATCGTCCAAGTCCAAAATGCTCGATGGTATGTAATGTTGTCACCATATCTACAGAATTGTCAGCCATTTTCAGGTTACGCACATCCTGATTTATGATTGTCTCATTCGACAAATTTGATTTTCTGCCGCGAATATCAACAGTGGCAACCGAATAGTAGGCATCACCCCTGCAAGCCAATCCCGGTACGATCTAACGTCAAGTATTTCCTCTGGCTTATTCTGTGCTATTTGTTCCGATGCGAAATCACACTCGTAGTTACGATAATGTACAGGGTGGGTTTGTGAATCGTCACGAAACTCCTCTATCACGATAAAACCGCCACACTGCTGTACTATCTCCTCAGCCTGGCCACGAAATCGTTCTTCTACTTCTAGCGGCAGTTTCTTCACCCGCTCCAGCTGCATACTCCATCCTAAGCGCGCCAGCAACCTTTCAATAAAATACTTTACACTCATCCCCTTACGCCTATATCTATATCTACCCCACATTCCCAGTTGTTCGCCATGATTAATGCCTGCTAAATAAAATTAAATTCGTGCTTTTTTATCAAAATATTAAAACCATTTAGAAAAATATCTCGCCTAACCCTCTACCACCAATAACCGACGACACAATGCCTCGAGCCTTCCCGCAAAACTAGTAATATTCCCCTCAACACATGCTGTATTGCGTGCACAGATTCCAATTTTTTTTCGTTGCGCACTATTTTTGAGTAGCTGCTTGATCGTGCTAAGTAGTATTTTTTCATTACCTGGCGGGACAAATACTACATTCTCATCCTTGCGCATCATAGTACGTGACCACAGACCATCTGTCCGTGTCAAAACAACGGGTTTCCCACACGCCATCGCTTGCAGACATACACTTTGTCCAGATGGTTGAGGACTATCTATCAGGGGTATAACAACCAGTACCGCATTTCGGTATAGGTTTCGAAGCTTTTCATCTGTAAGTGCTTCCTCATGCCAACCACCCATTAGAATCTCCACATTAGAAGGCAAATCAATATTAATTTTTCGTCGGGTTACAATAATTACTTTTACGTCAATTTTCGCGGCGACTCTTATCAGCAATTCATAATCACGTCTTTTATCATTTCCCACCGCCAGCACATAATCCCCTTTATCATCACCCGGCGTCCAGAATTTCGTGTCCACACCAAACTGATTTATCTCAACCCGTGATTCTTGAACATGATACAAATCAAGCATGTCAGGCAACTCACCCTCACCAAACAACTGTGTCCACATATGATTTAATGCTATTGTATTTATATTTCTTCGCCACCAGGTCAATTGGTAGTTTACGATTCCGCAATGGATTGCAACGACGGGACGCTGGACTAAACCAAACAATTTTAGTGTGGCTAAACCAAATGCAGCAGCCGTAGTAGTAGCGATAATTATGTCCTGTTTATTTAAGGATGGACACATCTCAGAGAGCTGGGCCAGAATTGCGCCATTAGTCCGTGTAGGTGTCAATTTCCACCGGTAAAATTGTTCCGCAACTTTATGCCAAAACTTGTTCTCTGTTTCATCACCAAGTTCATATTGTGTGATAATATTACCTTGCTGCTCCATTTCATGAGCACCATAAAAGAATTCTGTCGCCGCGTGTCCTTGCACAGTTTCATCATATCTATCTTTGCGCCCTTTTGCGTATATAAAAGCGATATTCATATATACATTACGACAACGTTTCTAGCCATATCATAGAACAAAGCGAAACCTACACGTTCTCAAGTTTTCTAGCCACAAGATAGAGTTTGAAATCGCCAGAATAGATACATCAAATATCTCTAATTCCTTTTATGTACATATGCAACAAACTTTTTCGCATACATGAATGTGGCCGCATCTTCTCTCTTCAAAAGGTATTCAAATTTATTCTGTAAGCGTTTACTGTAATATTCAACGGTATGGTATGCATCAAATCGTGGATCATCTTCACTTTTCCCATCTGCGCCAGGTATCACAATGTCATCCGAGAACAACCAGCCATCGTTTGTAAGTTTTGAAAGTGAATAAAAATGGTCCCATGCCACAACCGGGTATTGATGACCACCATCCAACCATATTAGCTCAAAATCTGGTAGATTTTCCTCCCATAGAAAACCTGAGTTTTTCTTGATTACCGTAATATTTTGTCTTGCCAGGCGTTGCTCAAAAACTTTATCGACACCCTGCCCGCTAAGTATATGATAATCGTCAAACACTGGATCATCAGATGGCAGCGCAGCCGTATAGATTTTAGATTCCGGGTATAAATGTGAGAGAAAGCATGTGGTGAAGCCTAAGTAAGTACCAATTTCCAAAATATTTTTAGGTGAAAAACCGGCGACCTTAAGCGCTGCAAATGCAAGCAAATGTGTACTCTGATTCTTTTGCGATTTAACATGTATATCTTCATCGAACAATGGAATTTTCTTCCTTGTCTCTTCTAGCAGATGTTCAGCTGTGGAACGATCAGCACCCAGTTCTTCAAAGAAATGATTATTCCAGGTGGAGGCTTCTTTTTCAGCAATTTGTTGCTGTTTACGTATAGATGGTCGATTCACTAAGTATTGAGTAGTTTTCAAAACACCCTCTTTCTTCAGGCGCCGTAGGATTTTTTTCATATATCCTTTTTCTAAATTACTCATTTATCTATTTCCAAATCGAATATATTCTTCAAATAGTAGTCTCATAACTATTTTCTAGTTTAATAACCTCATTTCCAGATGTGAATTATATGCAAGATCTGCATCCGATATTTTTGTACGTAAACAGTTCACTGCGGTTAACATTTGTTCAAATAGTGATAGATATCTGTGGAATTTCTTATGCGGAAACCCAGGGAGATATATAGATTCAAGGCAGCTACGTTTGCTGCAGATATCGAACTTAATATTTCTGTATGGTCATTGTTAAAGAGTTCGCTGCATAAAGCACTCCATAGATATTTTGCCAGACCTCTTCCACGAAATTCTTCTGCAACAGCATGCAATATAAGGGTATTTTCTTCTACACCTATAAAACCTGCTAATTTTCCATCATACCTCAACTCAAAGACCTTATGCTGTTTATACAAATCGTGCAGCCACTCATCATACCGACGATCTGCATCACTATCGTGTATATTAGGGTCCCTGTGAAATCGCCCAAATCTGAATGCGCCATGACATATTCCCAATAGCAACTTAAAATCACTAGCTTTGTGAATCGTTACGTCTTTATCATCATATTTCTTCAGCATCTCTTTAGTACAGTAGGGCTGCAATAATGTGTCACAGTAGTAAAACCCTGCCTCGTGCAAAAGCAACGTACTCTCAAGAGAATTTACCCTTGCAGTATAATGCCCCTTCCTCGATTTCACCGACTTCATGGTCTCTATCGAAATCGTTTCTAACTCGTATGTATCAATCCCGAAAACAGCGGCATCCCACGGTGTCTCTTTTATACTATTCACGCTGCTCTGTCTCAGTTACACGCCGCACTACATACAATGGCCTTCTTTTTACTTCATCGAATGTTTTTCCCAGATAAACACCGATAATCCCAATGAGTGCGATGATGATTCCACCGAGAAAAAATATCGATACCATCAAACTACTCCATCCTACAACCGGAACTCCTAAACTGAAATATTTGTATATTATGTTTAACCCTGCAAATACAGAGACAGCAGACACAAGAAACCCAAGCTTAACCGCCAACCATAGTGGTTTATCTGAATAAGCGATTATTGCCCCAAAGGCCAAACTTATTAGCTTACGATAGGTGTAGCTAGATTCCCCTCTTACACTCTGATCCTGCTCGATTTCTATCGCTCCAGTTGGATACCCCAACCAGTCTACCATTACACCGAAAAACCTAAGCTGTTCGCGAAACTTACACACATTCTCTACAACGTCACGGGATATAATTCTGAAGTTCCCAACGCTACCGTCGTAGTTTGTTCCAGATAAATATCGAAAGATACTATAAAAAATATTAACAATTACTCTACGAAGAAAACTTGCACTCCGGCGCTTTCTCTTCCCTACAACAACGTCGTATCCTTCTTTCGCCTTGTCATACAATCTTGGAATATCCTCCGGCATATCTTGCAAGTCACAGTCCATGACTACTACCCATTCGCCTTTACAAACGTCAAGTCCCGCTGTGATGCCATAATGCTGTCCGAAGTTGCGACTGAATTGTATGCCGAGTATTTTTTTATCGCGGGCTGCCAGATCCACTATCTTTTCCCATGAAGAATCTGGTCCCGCATCTTCAATTAAGATTATTTCATAGCTATCCGTTATGCTGCTTAACGAGTTTGTAAGTCTGACATATAGCTCTTCCAGACATTGCTCTGCCATATATACGGGAATGACGACAGATATATCAACCATTATGCTTCTATCTCCTTACGTTTTACGTCCGACCTTATCCATCCAGCTACTATGAGATATATAACACTTAGAATAATTACTGCCAGTGTCAGCAGCTCAAGATATTGGCGTGGCTTGTCCACATATTCTAAAACCACGTATCTCGCTTTCGCTGGAACATCAAGCCCCATAAAGACACCTGCAATTCTGTTAATCTCTAACGATCCATTTGTTGTTCCGCTATACCATGTTGCCTCCCAGTTTGGACGTGCATATTCTGATACCATAACTATACTATTGGATGGCAATTGCCTATCAAAAGACAATCTAATCATCCCTTTCTTTCTATCAAATTTAACACTGGCATCATTTTTTCTATACTTTCTCAGAACGGCCAGATCCTTGCAGCCCAATCCCCCTCCCTTACACCCTTCAAGTTCTGGGAGTTTGAGATTCAGCACTTTCCTTGACATAATTACTGCTTCCGCCCATGACATCTCATTTCGATAAAATCCAACAACACCCTGAGGCCCTATACCTAAGGTTACCTCCCTGGCTAGCCCTTGTTTCACTTCTTCATCATCATATTTGATCACATATTTTACCGCGCCTATATCCAAAAATGCGTCATTCTCAATTTCGCAATCCTTTAAGTTCGTTAACCTGCCATACATATATGGTCCCTTGCAAATCTCTTCGTATGAGATCCCCTTGAACACTCCGGCTAAACTGCGAATTCCAAAATACGGTAGGGAGTTTGCCGTTAACCCCATATTTGTTAAAGCAGGGCTCCTATATCCATCAGCGATCCGTCTTGACACATACACCCGACCATCATCATGACGTACGATATTCTGAACTTTTCGTATTTCGGGAGTTCCCTTCAGTAGATTCTTTAGTACTAAGTGATTCTCTCCACCATCAATACCTATCATCAACAACTGATACCAGAATGGAAAAGTCCCCCCTACTAGCACAAGTATTTGGGCGGCAGAAATACAATACGTAACGCTTTTTCCTAACTTCCCCCCCTTACTCAGCTCATTCATACCTCTAAGCGCAACAAGGATAACCAGTATTATTACTGGCTCACGCCATACAGTTAGCGTCGAAGCAAATGAATAAAGTACCTCCGGCCTGATTACATATATACCTAGTAAAATAATGAGCGGTAATGCAAATTGCCCACTATTACGATTTCTTAAATTCCATGCTACCGTTGCCAATGCAGTAACCACTAGTGGACCGCCCACAAACAACAATCGACTTCCTTTTTCGAGATTGTAGTTCACAACAAATGATGGCCATCCGAATGCAATCGGTCGAAAAAATATGCTCCATAGGTCATCCCATCCAAACTGCTGTTTAAACAAAACCATTTCTAATGAAAAATGACTCGCCTCGCTCACCAAATAATAAAACTTGCCTGCCAGAATCAGTACCGAAATAACCCCTGCTAGTATGAAGTAATTAAATCGTTTAATTACGTCTCCGTAGCAGCCAGTTAGTACTATTAATAATGAAATCACATAGACCACTGCTTGACTGGGATGGGCATTCAGCCCCAGCATTGCAACTAAGAAACCCAATGCTATAGCAAAATATTTCCTATCGCTTATAGTTTGCGACTGTGCCAAACGCAACCCACAATAGAATATCAAAGGTAAAAGTGACCAGCCTACAAAAAGCGAGGGCCAAAAATCTGTGTATAAATAATTTATATTTGGCGATGCCATAAGATATGACAAAATACCCAGAAGTGTGAGATAGCGCCCTGTATATAGCCTACATAAGTAATATATCCCTACCGAACCTAGTAACAGATGAAATACGTACAAAAGATTGATTGCTAAATCAGCATTATTAGCGAAGATAAATACAAGAGGATGATAATTGAAGTTTATTAGAAACGGGTGTGGCATACCGAATCCGAAATACGATGTCCAAAAAGGATAGTAGCCTTCAAAAAGCGCTCGGGAATGGAGTACTGACGAAATAACTGCGAATCTAAATTCTTCTTCATCAACCGAAGTAACATACCATAGGGGCAGTAATAAAAGGACTATAGTGACGAGAACTAATCCATAGACGATTCTTTTCTCGTTTCTTCTTGCGAAAGGCACTATGTTCATAATCAGGACACGTGACGGTTATTTACCGTGTAAACCAATTCACGAACGGCTGTAATCACGTCTGCGACAATTTTTTCATCCATATCTACCCATAATGGAAGCCGCACAATCCGGTCGCTTGTCCTTTCAGTATTTGTCAGGTCGCCGCCTATCCGGCCTACTTTATCTCCCATAGGAGAACTGTGAAGTGGAACATAATGAAATACCGCATGAATGTTTTTTTTAGCAAGGAAGTCTATGAATGCATCACGCATATTTCGATCATGAAACAACAGGTAATAGATATGTGCATTTAGAGTACATTCTGGCGGTAGCACGGGTCGAACAACGAGGCCGTTCTCCTCAAGATCCAGAAATGCCTCATGATACCTAGTCCAGATCGATTGCCTTCGCCTGGTAATGCTTTCAGCCTCGCACATTTGCGCATATAGAAAGGCCGATATCAACTCCCCAGGAAGATATGAGGAACCTATGTCAACCCAGGTATATTTATCTACGTTTCCACGGAAAAA
>QIFK01000159.1 GCA_003230615.1 Nitrosospira sp.
GACCTAGATCACGGTTTAATACAATCTCCAATTAATATTCGATCTTTCAAACAACAAAAGACAAACACACATGAAATAACTTTCCATTATCAGGATAAGATAAAAGCGGTTGAAAATTTAGGTCATACTGTACAACTAGATTTTTCTGCAGGCAGTACCATCTCTTACGAAGGGCTGGAGTATGATTTTAAGCAAATGCATTTCCATACTCCTTCCGAGCACCTTATCGACGGCATGACCTTCCCAATGGAAATGCATATTGTTACCAGCATTCCAGCTAAAAATAAGAATCACCCTCCCCGCTATCTGGTAATCGGTATTTTATTCAAAGAGGGTCCGTCCAATAAGTTTATCGATGAATTTTTAAACCTGATACCAAAGACTGAGAATTCTATAACCCCATTAAAAACAGGTATGGTGAAATTGGACGACTTATTCTCTAGCGCTGAAGTGGACGATGCAGGAGACTTCTACAAACTGCATCGTGCGGGAAACTTCTATCATTACCAAGGATCGTTAACAACACCACCGTATACTGAAACGGTCCAGTGGTTTGTATTTAAACCGATTAACACAGCTTCTCCAGAACAGATTAAAACTATTAGTACTATTGAAGGAAATAATGCCAGACACATCCAAGGCATATTTACCCGTGTTATTGATTAATATCAAAACAAAAAACTTACACGGCATTTATACGCGGATTAATCAGTTTGCGATAGAAACTAAGACGTCGTATATCGATTTTTCGTTCTTGCACTGCCCGTACAAGCGCACAACCCGGTTCACTAATGTGAAGACAATCGCTAAATTTACATTTCCCGATGTAGGGATAAAACTCGATAAATCCCCATGCCAAACTTGTATTGCTAATATGATGTAAGCCAAATTCCTGCATCCCTGGAGAATCAATAACATGACTGTTTTTATTGAGATGGTAGAGTCGTGCGTGTGTGGTGGTGTGACGCCCAGCGCCAAGTGCAATCGAAATTTCAGCAGTGGCGCGGTCAGCAGTTGGAATGAGGTTATTGATAATGGTAGATTTTCCCATCCCTGATTGACCTACCAGAACACTTAAGTGACCTTGTAGATATGGCAGAAGCGGCGCGACATCTTTTTTGGCACTGAGCTGTATTAATTTATAGCCCAGCTCTCGGTAAAGCGAAAGAGAAGTTGCAGCGGCACGTGTGGGCTCAATAAGATCAGACTTGTTAAGCACTATTAAAGCCTTAATACTCTGGTTCTCGGCAGCAACTAAACAACGGTTTACTAGTTCCTCGCTGAAGCTAGGAATTGCAGCTAGTACGATAACAATTTGGGTAATATTAGCAGCGATAAGTTTCTCGCGAAAAGCATTGCTACGATACATCAACGCACTTCTCGGAAGAATAGTTTCAATGACACCCTGACCCGCCGTGGTGTATTGAACCTTAACTTGATCACCACAGACCGCACCACTTTTCTTACCACGCGTCACACAGGAAAGAATCTCCCCACTTTTAATTTCAACCAGATACTGTCTGCCAAATGCAGCAACTATTTGTCCAAGAATACGTGGGGATAATTCAGATGGGGAACTAGATTCTAAACTCAAGTCTTAAATTGGGCATCAATCTTTGCCGCGCAAATAAAGTCGTTCTCGGACAGACCACCTATGGCATGTGTTGAGTATTCTACACGGCATTTATTGTAGCTGACTATCATGTCAGGATGATGATCTTCTCGGTGAGAAATCCATGCTACCGCGTTAACAAAAGCCATTGTTTGATAATAATTTTTGAAATTATAAACTTTACCTATCAACCTATCAAAAAGATCCCACCCTTCAAGCTGCTTCAACAATTCTGTAATTTTTTCAGATGAAAGAGGTGGCGCACCTCCTTCACAAGGCTTGCAATGTTTGGTTTCTAGACTAGTGAATGCGGTACTCATTGTTATTCCTGTAGGTTAGCTATAGAGAAAATAAATTACTATCGATTGATCTTCTTTAATGTTAATTATGCGCTAAGTTTTGTAATCTCGCTATTCTTACCGCAGCAGGTGGGTGTGAATCGTAAAATGCAGAATGCAGCGGGTCAGGAGTAAGTGTAGCAGCATTATCCTGGTAAAGCTTTACTAGCGCCTGAGTAAGATCACTAGCAGAAGCTTTCTCAGCAGCGTATTCATCAGCTTCAAATTCATGTTTACGCGAATATAAACTAGATAGTGGCTGGAATAAAAAAGTAAATGTAGGCATCACCAAGAAAAATAGTAACAATGCAATTGCGGCGGAAGGTGAAGACACGGCGGCCCAAATCTCACTCGATGTAGATACTCCTAATCCTTGATAGAACCAGTCCTGCTGCATTAGGTAACCCAACACCCACAAGAGCAACAAACTCATAGAAAAAGTCCATGCAATACGTTTGATAACGTGACGATGCTTAAAATGCCCTAACTCGTGTGCCAACACTGCTTCAATTTCAGGTGCGCTAAGATGCGAAAGCAAGGTATCAAAAAAAACAATACGCTTTGTTTTCCCAAAACCGGTGAAATAGGCATTTCCATGGCTACTGCGGCGAGAACCATCCATTACGAATAACCCGCTAGACTTAAATCCACATTTTTGCATCAGTTGCTCGATACGTTTTTTGAGTGAAGCATCATCTAGCGGGGTGAATTTGTTGAACAATGGAGCAATCCAGGTTGGATAGATGGACAAGATAATTAAATTAAAGGCCATCCACATAAACCAAACATAAAGCCACCAATTCGCACCCATCTCCCCCATCAACCATAGAACGCCAAATAGGAGCGGCACACCAAACAACACACCCAGGAAAGTTTGTTTAACAAGGTCGGCAAAAAACATGGTGAGCGTCATCTTGTTGAAGCCGAATTCCTCCTCTATCACGAAAGTGCGGTAATAGTTAATCGGTACTTCTAGTACCCCCATTAATAGTATTGTACTTAGAATGAGTGCTATACCGTGAGCTAGTGAATCACTAAACCAGTTAGACCAAAAAGTAGCCAGTATATTTAACCCACCTCCAAGAGTGAGTAGCAATAGCAAAACTACTTCCAAAAATATGCTTACATAACTCAGACGAGTCTTGGCACAAGTATAGTCTGCTGCTTTCTGATGTGCCTCAAGATTAATTTGGGAGGAAAAATTATCAGGTACACTGTTACGATGTGTACGTACATAATGAATGTGCCTTGAAGCTAACCAGGTCTTGATAAAAATAGTGAGTACTAGAACGACAAGAAAAACAACAGTAAATGTTTGCATAATTTAAGAGATGGCACAAAATAATAATTAAGGTCAAAAAGTGACGGACTGCTACTGATATGACACAATTACGCGTTAAATATTTAGTGTTACATTTTGATTATGGCACAAGTTAACAATAACCTCATCTGGATAGACATGGAAATGAGCGGACTTATTCCCGATAGTGACTACATTTTAGAAGTCGCTTTGGTAATTACCGATTCTCAATTGAACATGGTGGCAGAAGCACCTGTTCTGGTAGTGTCTCAGTCAGATGCAGTGCTCGACAACATGGACAATTGGAATAAATCCACCCACACAAAATCTGGCCTGATAGATAAAGTTAAAGCATCAAAACAGACAGAAAATGAAGTGGAAGCAGATATGATCGCGTTTCTACAAAAACATGTTCCACCAAAAATTTCGCCTATGTGTGGCAACTCTATCTGTCAGGATCGACGTTTCTTGGCACGCTTAATGCCACAATTAGAAGCATATTTTCATTACCGCAATCTAGATGTAAGTACACTTAAAGAATTAGTTAAACGCTGGAAACCAGATATTTTGGCAGGCCTGGCTAAGCAAGGTAAACATGAGGCGCTAGCAGATATTTACGATTCAATTGCAGAAATGAAATACTACCGTGAGCATTTTATCAAGACGTAGGATCCCCATAAAGAATAGTTTTTATTCATAGCCCCTACCAAGGAGAGTTACGCATGTCCCCTGGCACCCCGTTTACTATCGAAGTCAATCCAAAAATCCCCCCTCGCCTAGCGCGTTTGGAGGAATTAGCTAACAATCTTTGGTACAGTTGGGATCGCTCAACCCGCACCCTATTCTCTAGACTGCACCCCGCACTATGGAAAGCGGTTGGCCACAATCCAAAGGAATTTCTCGAACGAGTAGATGAATCGCTCCTGCTAAAAGCAGCGGAAGACCAAGTGTTTCTGTCAAACTACAACAGTATTCTGTCAGCTTATGACTCGTATCATTTAGAGTTAGTAAGCAATAATAGTGGCTCAGAATTGCGCCCACATGATCAAATAGCATACTTCTGCTTCGAGTTTGGTCTCCATGAAAGTTTTCCTATTTACTCTGGTGGTCTTGGTATTCTAGCTGGCGACCACTGCAAAGCGGCAAGTGATATGCACCTGCCGTTTGTTGGAGTTGGACTACTTTACCGCAAGGGCTATTTCTTCCAGACCATTGACGGCGAAGGCAACCAACAGGTTGCCTACACTGATTCAGACTTTGATGATTTTCCGATAGCACCTGTATTACGTGAGGACGGCTCAGAAATACATGTCGAGGTGGAATTACCCAAACGTAAGGTGATGGTGAAAGTATGGATGGCAATCCTAGGTCATGTGCGACTTTATCTGCTCGATACCGATTTACATGAGAATTCCCTACAAGACCGTAACATCACCCATCAACTTTACGGTGGTGATACGACTATGCGAATTGAACAGGAAATCATTCTAGGCATTGGAGGCGTGCGTGCCTTGCAGGAAGTAAGCGTGAAACCAACTGTTTGGCATATCAATGAAGGACATGCAGCGTTCATGATGCTAGAACGTGCACGCAATCTGGTGCGTCAGGGACTAGACTTTGCCAGTGCACATGAAGCGGTAGCAGTAAATACAGTGTTCACAACCCATACTGCGGTACCAGCGGGGCATGACCACTTCAGCGAGGCCATGATGGAAACATATTTTGAAGAGTTCTACCATGATCTAAAAATCACCCGCGAAGAATTTATGGCGCTAGGCCACACTCAGAAAGACTCAGATTTCAATATGACGGCCTTAGCCATTCGTGGCACACGCTCACACAATGGTGTAAGTAAAATACACGGCGGCGTGTCGGCAAATATTTGTCGTGGCCTGTGGCCACAGATTGAACCGGAAGAGAACCCACTTGCATACATCACTAATGGTGTACACGTGCCAACTTTCCTGGCGCAAGAATGGTCCACTATGTTCGACCGCCATCTCGGCTACGAATGGCGCAACAAGTTATGTGACACCGAATACTGGTCGCGCATTGATAAAATACCTGATCATTTATTTTGGAGTGTCCGCCAGACGCTAAAATCGAGCATGCTTTACGGTGTACGTGACCGATTAGCTATACAAAATTTCAGAAATAGAAGGTCTGAAACACATCTTGACCGAATGCTCAAGTTTACCGATCCAATCAATCCAAATATTTTGACACTTGGTTTTGCGCGTCGTTTTGCCACTTACAAACGTGCCACGCTACTATTCGAGAATCTGGATAGATTGCGAGAGATCATACTCGACCAAGAACACCCTGTATTGTTAATCTTTGCCGGGAAAGCGCACCCAGTAGATGTTCCCGGACAAGATCTGATCCGGCGAATTAGCGAATTTGCAAGTTTGCCTGAATTTGAAGGAAGACTTCTGCTGGTTGAGGGCTACGACCTGCGTCTTGCCAGGCGGCTTGTAGCGGGAGTTGATGTATGGCTCAATAATCCCGTTTACCCATTAGAAGCAAGCGGAACCTCTGGGATGAAAGCAGGAATCAATGGGGCAATTAACCTGAGCGTGCTTGATGGCTGGTGGGGAGAAGGCTACGACGGAAAGAATGGCTGGGCGATCAAACCAGGACCAGAGGGCATGGATCCAGCGTTACGCGACAAGCAGGAAAGTCAGACGCTCTATGAAATTCTGCAAGATCAAGTGGTGCCGCTCTATTATAGTCGCGATAAACTAGGCTACTCACCTGAATGGGTCAAAATGGTAAAGCACTCCATGGCATCCTTATTACCACGCTATAACGCCTCACGCATGGTGGATGAATACGTAAACAATTTCTATCTGCCTGCTAGTAGGCAGGGCGCACTCTATGTAGAGAACAATTTTGATAATGCTAGAAAGGTCGCTGCCTGGAAAGCGAAAGTGAAAAAAGCTTGGAGTGGAATAACACTAAAGCGTCTAGATACACCATGCAATCGCATCAAATTCGGTGATACGCTGCATTTTAAAGTTGCCGCAGAATTAAATGGCTTAAACCCAGAAGACGTGGTGGTAGAGTTGCTGATTTGTCGTCGAGTCAAACATCCAAAACCATGCGACTTCCATCACTACAGTTTCCAAACCGCTGGAACTGAAACATCCAAGGGGCACTTATTTGAGCTGAATCTCGCACCAGATTTATGTGGCAAGCTTAAATGCCATATTCGAATATATCCGTATCACCCGTTACTAACCCATCCGTTAGAAATGGGCATGATGTTGTGGTTATAAAACAATATTTAGAAGTAAGAAACGAGCAAGACCATCTCCTGTCTTTTCTCATTGCGTCTGGGTATCCCTTCTACAATCAGGATAACAACGATAAATAAATATCCCGGTAGGCGATTGCACTTGAGCGCCAACTGAAGTCCTTTGTCATACCATTTCTTTGCAGACGACGCCATGTTGTTTTATTACAGTAAGCATCAACAACGCGCTGAATACCAGCAAGAAAGTTTCCAGGATCCATTTCATGAAATAAGAACCCACTTGCACTTCCATTTGCAAGCGTTGCGGGTGTGCAATCCACCACCGTGTCAAGTAGACCGCCAGTGGCATGTACTAGCGGTGGCGTACCGTAGCGTTGACTGTACATTTGGTTCAAACCACATGGTTCAAAACGTGACGGCATCAGAAAGCTATCTGCACCACCTTCGATCAAATGTGATAGCGTTTCGTCAAAACCTAT
>QIFK01000059.1 GCA_003230615.1 Nitrosospira sp.
AACTCATTTATGGAACCAATTCACGATCGAATGCCCGCAACTTTGAATCCAGAGCAATGGCCTCTTTGGTTATCCCAGCAAGAACACTTGCTCGATAAGTTGCTTCCCCTAATTTGTTCGAAAGAGTCTAAGTCTATACAGGCATGGCCTGTTACCCGAGAACTCAATCGAGCCGGATATCGAAATGACTCAGGATTAATTGCGCCATTACTAGACACAGCTTAATTCGCTACTTTGTGTCAAAAAGACGATCGTATTTAGTTTCCAATATGATTCGATAACAGCTAATCAATCAGGGTGTATATTTGGAGGTATTTCTAAGAAATTACCAATGTGTTATCACTACAAAGACAAACTGGTAAAAAATTATGACGTCTAAAGATAAAGATGAAATCCGTAAGCGGTTATCTAGTCTAGTAAATTTTCTCACATGCAATCATTATTTGCAGGTGATGACCCCGCTTGGGCAGCTAATTGTATTCAATCATTTTTGGATGGGGATGAGAAAACTCTAGATCATGCATTTGGTCTTCATAGTAGCAAAAGAGGACTCAAGCCAATGGAGTCAGGTGAGCATGATGATTGGGTTGTTGCTGCATGGCAACAAGTTCTTTCGGCAACACCTGAGGGAAAAATGTGGCCCGACACCAAAACTCTGGCTAAAATTGGACGTTATTTTGAGTTGGGTGAAAAAGATAACGAGAATACAGAAGACCATATCATAGCATCCGAGTTAAAGCGCACAATCATACAATATGGTCCGATTATTGTTAAACAGCTAAGCGAAGAAATAATCATTAGACTGGGTGAAACAGAGGAATAGACACTAATTGTTGTATATAGATTGATAGATAAGAAAATGAATACTCACAAATGTATGCTTTGTGCTAAAAGCGGACTCTTATGAAATCTGCTTTGAAAATTTAATGTTCATTCATCTTTTTCAATCATTTCATTTTCAGTCGAGAAAGAAGCAGGATTAACTCATGATAGTCCAGCGAACCATACGTCTTAAGTGGATTCTCCAAATCGAGGGATGGAATATTCTATTCTTCCTTGTATATGGATCTGCTGTGTGTGTTCTAGATTCATACTTTGAACATCTTGCCTTTCCTGTCTCTGAAGTTAGTGTCTTGGGAATAGTCGTAGCTATTCTGTTAGGCTTCCGAAATAATGAAGCGTACAACCGGTATTGGGAGGCTCGGACGGCCTGGAGTGATTTAATGAATTATTCTCGAAATTTTGCTTCCCAAGTCATAGGATATATTCAGCCTCCAGTAGAGCAAGGGCAAGAACTACAAAATGCCTCAGGTATTCATACTGAACTTATTTACCGCCATCTTGCTTTTCTTAATTCCCTGCGCTTGCAGTTACGACAGGAAGAGACATGGGAGGAATTGAAACCTTTCCTATCAGATACGGAATATAAGAAATTGAATACAGCGACAAATAGGGCAACGATGCTGAACCATTGGCAGTCCATGCGCTTGAAAGAACTATACAAATCAGGATGGATCGAACCGGAGGCCTATGTCTATGGACTAATGGTGACCATTAAAGAGTTTTTTGTTGCTCAGGGTCGTTGTGAACGGATCAAATCCACACCCTTACCCCGCCAATACGGTTATTTTTCTAAAGCATTCGTCTGGATTTTCGTGTTGTTGCTTCCATTTGGACTTGTTCAACACCTTGGATGGGGAGCCCTCCCAATTTATCTTGTCTTGGCTACAATTTTTACAATTACTGAACTTATTGGAAGCCGAACCGAAGAACCATTCGAACGAAAATTAGAAGATGTTGCTATGTCCTCCATTTGCCGGAAGATTGAGATTGATTTGAGACAACAATTAGGGGAGGCCTCGATTCCACCACTCTTAGAACCCAAAGATGGGGTGTTGATGTGACTATTTATTTTAAATCACTATTCAAACGCTGAGCGTCCGCTTTGTGCCAAAAGTGGACGTCCATTCACTAAGTGAGATTAGGAAATAATTTTTACTTCTAAAATTTTTATAAAGAAATTTGGTTATTCATCAAAGTCCGATCGTAATATGATTCGATTTTTCTCAGTGTCGAAAATATCGACAAGTTTCAAACGTTGATTTTCTGAATATAGGCTTTTGGTCGAAAGCTGAAATTCAGCACTCTCGCAATTTATTGCCGATTTTTATTGGTATAAGTAGGATTTTAAAGTTTTCAGTCATATCGAAAGAATCAAGCAAAGCTGTTGGTCATCGGTCTGGTTTACCCAGCATACCGAATTCAACTGATTTTTTGACGTAGAATATATGCTCACCTTCTTTTTGCAAATGATCAAACAAGCGATCTGCCTCTTCCTCGCTAGCGATTATCACTATTTCCTGTGGGTTGTCAGCTAACTCGAAAAAGTGCGCAGAGTGGATGTGGCGTTTATGTCCGTAGCCTTCGCTGCCAGTCACGATGGTTGCACCACGGAGTCCTAAATTACGGGTGGTGAGCAAGAGCCACTCTGCCATCTGTGTCGTCCCGTGACGGCGACCTTCGTGGGTGAAAAAAGTGATCTCATAACCCTTCATCACTGTTTCCTCATGAACGTTTGATTTGCTCATCACTATGATGGGATGCGGACAGTTATTTTACTTATCCCTCTTGAGCAACCATTCTTCAAAAGTCCGGTTACATAGAACAGCGGGAGATCTTTTATTTCTTAGCATGGAAATGGCATTTTCTGGTGTCTTACCATCAAGAATAAGAGCCAAAGCAGAAACTAGCCCTGACCTATTCAATCCAGCCTGACAATGTACCAGCGTAACTCCGTGTCGCTTGTATGCGTTTACGCACCTAGCAAGAGCATATAGACGCTCTTCATTAGGTATACTAGCTTCATCAAAAAGGGGGGCTTTTGTGTGTACTTGAGAATAATTTATTGTATAAGGCTCTGATGAGTACAGACTTACAATATACTCAAAATCGTCCGGTGCCGATTTAATAGGGCATCCACCCATCCATAGATTGCCCTCTATATGTGAGAACAAAGGAACATTGAATGGAGTATCTCCGTGTACGGCAATTCCCTCAATATGGTGAGATGTTAGATCAGCGAGTTTCATAAATGTAGCGTTCAAGCTGGTCGATGACAAATTTCCGATCAGATATGGCGTCCTTAACCGAATCTCCAATAGAGATAATGCCGACTATCTGATCGGTTTCTAGTGCTGGTAAATGGCGTGATCGCATTTCTGTAACCAGCGCCTTACAATCCTCGGTTGTATAATCAGGATTTACATACACCACTTTACTAGTCATGATTTCTTTTACTAGAAGATCTTGCAACGGTTTATCTGGCATGTTTGCTTTACGAGAAAAATCTCTCTCAGAGATGATGCCGATTAATTTCCTGTCTTCAAGTACTAGTAGCACCTATATTCTTAGCTGCTATCAATTGCATGGCATCATAATCAGACTTGATCGGCTCGATGCTTGAAATCTCATGGCCCTTGTTTGGTAGTAATTGTCTTACTGTATTCATGATATAACCTCAGATCGTTAGCTTTGAACCTTTCAGTAGTCGTTTATCGTTCAATAAATCATACCACGGCAGGTGTCACAGATCATTTGAAGAATACTACAATAAGTAGTTACCAGAGGAGTGAAAATTAATTTTCCGATTATCCGATTTGTGCCAAAAGCGGATAATCGTATTTTCCCAAATATATCTTATTTAGGTACAACTACACTCAACTGCTGTAGAGGATTTCTATTTGTTATGCCGCCTTATGCTTTTTTCTTTTCCTATAAGCTGCCGCTTTTGCACGATTACCGCAAATAGCCATAGAGCACCAGTGGCGCGTGTGGTTCTGACTAACATCAAGAAACCAGAGTATGCATTTCGGACCTTTACAGCGTTTGACACTTTCGAATTCATTTTGGCATAAGAATTTACCTATGGCTTGTGCAAGTGGTAGTAATAGTGTATCAGGAGAGTCCCAACGACGTTGTTGTTTCCAAAGAAATGGCGCTTCCTTTTTATCAACCTTCTGATCCTGATTGTGCAAATTCCTTACTTCAATCTGAGGATAGTTATTGTCTTTTGCTAAAATATGGTTGAGTTCATTCAATTCAGCAAACGCCGATGAATTAAGTGGCTGACCAGCATGAGTGCTGACAAAACTGCGAAACCACTCACGTAATTCTCGTGCTTGAGCTGCAAGGGCATTACATTCATCTAGATCTATTTCTTCTCGAAATCTTGTTAATTCTGCTGTGGGCGCCATGCCAGCCTTTTCAAGCCAATTAAGCAAGTTTGATCCACTGTTGAGCCAATCAATTTCTTTTCCCCATGGTCTAGCCAGGGTATTCAGAAAATCTAATGCACGATCATCTGCGATGAAAAATGGTGCTGGTAGTGTGGTATCGTTCATGACTGCTTACTCCCATGGGCTGTCAACTAGTATACAAACTAATAAATAATAGATAACCTATAATATAGCACTTGACAGGTTACTTGTATAGTAGTAACCTGTAATTAATCTGTACAACGGTTACTTATGTGGAGATTAATTTTAACCTTAATAGGAGATTTAGATCATGAAAACATATCAACAAGCACAAAAAATCAGCTTTAGCTTTATTACTTGTTTGTTACTCCTCACAATGATTGTAGTTACGAACAACGTATTTGCTGCAAATACAAGTGATAATGTTATTTACCATCGCACCGCAAATATAGAAGGTTTGGACATCTACTATCGTGAGACAGGTAATAGTGATAACCCTACTGTAATTCTGCTACATGGTTTCCCGACTTCTTCACACATGTTTAGAACACTCATTCCTAAGTTGGCTGACGACTATCATGTGATTGCACCAGACTACCCAGGTTACGGTAACAGCCCAATGCCACTAGTGGGCGAATTCGATTACACCTTTGAACACATGGCTGCGATTGTTGAGCAGTTAATATCCAAACTAGAGCTCAAAAAATATTCGCTATATGTGATGGATTACGGCGCACCAATCGGTTTCAGAATTGCAGCTGATCAACCAGATCGCATTCAGTCTTTGGTCATCCAGAATGGCAACGCATATGATGAAGGGATTGATAACAATTTCTGGGAGCCAATTAAGGCCTATTGGCAAAATCGTCAAGCAGTTAACGTCGGGCTCGATAATCCTTGGTGGACCAACGTGAAAAACGCTTACAAGCAGCCCAATATGGCCAACGAAGATGCACTACGTTTCCTGCTTACAAAAGGTGCCACCACATGGCAGTACACCAATGGGGTTCGTGATCCTGCACGCATCGGACATGATGCCATTAACATGGATCAAATGTTACTTGACCGTCCCGGAAATCAGGAAATTCAGTTGCAGATGTTTTATGATTACGGTACCAACCCACCACTCTATCCACAGTGGCAGGCATACTTTCGTAAATATCAGCCAGCAACACTGATTGTATGGGGCGACAAGGATGAAATCTTTCCAGTAGAAGGGGCTCATCCGTACAAACGTGACCTTAACAATGTAGAGATGCATCTGTATGACACCGGACACTTCGCATTAGAAGAAGATGGTGCTGACATTGCACAGAAGATCCATAGTTTTCTGAATCGAAACGTTAAGTAGAAGGGAATGGCCAGAAACTAGCGGGTTGATTATGTCACTAGTTCTAAACTAGAATATGAAGAGCTTTATAATAATAGTAAAAATTAACCCGGCCTAGTGCCGGGTTTTTTGTTAGATATAATTGACCCCCTTATGCAACAATAGACGATCGGATTCAGTTGCCAATACAATTTGATAACATCCAATCATTTAGGGTTATTTTGGGGGTAATGCTAGAAAATGATCTAGCTGTTTCTTGGATAATATATTGATTGGTAAGTATCAGCAGGCATAGGTCCGAAAGCAATCATTTGGTACAGAATGGAAAATAAGTGCGAATAATGCTGCTTGATCTACCTATAGGATCGCTATCTACATACCTATTTATGAATAAATTGTGATCTCTGAAACTGTTGTAATAGAGAATGTTAACTCTTTAACAAATCGAACAACTTAGACCTGTATTCTTCTAGCTTCTGATTATCAACTCGTAGACTATCTGTAATATCGCCATTGAGCTTGGAAATACATAGATCATTAAGAGATTCTACCCCCTCTTGCAATTGCCTCTGTACATCTGCTGATTTTAGTATAAGAAGCTTCTCAGAATCAGTTTGTACAGTAGCAATTTGATCAAGAAGCCTAGAAATAGCAATGTAGGTAACCATGCGACTATTCAGAAATTCTTGCAATTCCTCCAGAAGCATAACTTTATTATTAATATCCATTTTTACTATAACGGATATTTGGACTGAAATACTGAGGTTAAGGATAACTGTGAGATGTCATTTATTAAAAGGTAAGAATATTTGATTCTTGAATGTTCGCTTTTGATCGATGGCGGATATTCGCGGGGTAAGCGCGTTTAGACACCTATTTTTGTTTACGTGGTACGAGTTTGTCATATAGATTATCTGATACTTGTCGCTTCACTCCTTTGATCATCATAGGTAGATCTATAATGATGGCTTTGTTGATGATCCAGGTTGGGATCCAACCTCCAAAGTCAGTTAGGTGGTAGTACTTTACTGACGTGTAGGTGCCATTATTGATGGGTCGTAATTCCCAAGATCCCATGTTTACATGTACGGGTATTCCCCTGCCTTTTCTAACAAAAGATTTTTCGTTTTCCAAGCGCCAAACGATTTGATAAGACCCTGGTCCGAATAGATTAGGCACTGTGACTATTTGAATAGTGTAATAGCGGTCTGTAACCGGTAGTGGGAAGAAATCCAGCTGCTGAAACACCGATACTTTGGTAGGCTCATCCCTTAGGACCACAGTTTCTGAGACATAGGGCATGAAATCAGGATGATGCTGGTAATCTGCCAACACAGCATTTACACGCCAAGGGGGCGCTAAGATCTCGGTAGTTACCAAGGCTTCATGAATATCAGATTTGTGGTTGCTGTGCGTGTATACGTAGATACCATTACTATCATTTACTAGATCCCATCCTGCCGTCGGCACAGTATTTTCAGCCTGTGCTGTTATGTTGCCAGGAGGTTTGCTCCATATTTCGGTGCATGTTAAACAAAGAATAATAAGCAACGCAAAATGCGAAAATAAAATGCTCATTAAGAATGGGGTGTAAAAAATAGCCATTTTTGCGGAATGTCAGGCTGATTGGCTGCCATGAAGACAGCACACCCTGAACTAAGAAATAGTACAAAGCTAAAAACCACTACACCGAATTTCTTACGTAATCTCTTACGTAATCTCATCTTGTCCCCCTATATTTGTAGCTGTAAAGAATGCAAACACTGCTAGCCAATTTGAATCTGCAAAGCAATTTTGCTGTTGTGTTGACTACAAAGATAAGGGAAGGGGGCTTACTTACGGGTTACAGGTGACTTACAAATTGCATACAACTTCACCAGGCAGTTTTCTGAACGTACGCTTTGTGCCAAAATGGAAAGTCGCGTCTATAGCAGTCCAATAGCATCTAATAAATCTGCTGGTACATTTGTTGGTATATGAAAATAGAAAAAACCTAGATCAGCCTGCGGCAATGGTTACAGGCTGCAATTCGATTTCCGCCGCTTCATGCGAACGCTTCCAATGCAATCTGCTTGGCCTGGCCAAAATCATTCTTGCCACTTCCGAGTTTCGGAATCGCTTTTACATTGATTAATTTTGCAGGCCTCATTAACGGGTTGAGACCAGATTGTTCGATAAGCCCCTTCATTTCATCATGATCAATGTCACCGGCAATCAGGAGAATCACTTTTTCTCCCTTCTTGCCATCTGGGATTGCCGTGGTGAGTACCTCGATATTTTCTGGCAGTAATTTACCAATGGCGCTCTCGATAGCACCAAGGCTGATCATCTCACCACCGATTTTCGCAAAACGTGAGTAACGATCGACAATGGTGAGGAAGCCATCCTGGTCGAGATGGCCCTTGTCACCAGTTTTGTACCAGCGCTTGTCATCCAGTTGGACGATCACATCAGCGGTTTTCTCGGGGGCATTGAGGTAGCCTAGCATGACCTGTGGGCCACTGAAAAGGATAAGACCATCTTCTCCGGTAGGCAGCTTCTTCAGCGTGACGGGGTCAACAATACGGAAACTACCACCCGGCAGGGGCATACCGACGGTCCCTAGCTTGTTCCCTTGCTGGACCTTCCAGTTACTTGGATCGATACGGTCTGGGATGTTGCAGCTAGCGACCGGGGTGGTCTCTGTGGTGCCGTAGCCTTCGTAGATCTCCTTGTTGAACTTGAACTTGAAGGCGTCGCGTACCTCGGGGTTCAGTCTTTCGGCACCAGCCACCACAATCCGCAGTGAATCCAGCATCAATCGGTGGATCTGCCGGTTCTGGTTAAACAGCCGCAGAAAGGTGTACGTAGCAAAATACACGGTGGCCTGATGTTTAGCGATGGCCTTTGCAATCGTCAAGACTTCTGTTGGGTCTGGATGGAAGACAACCGGGATACCCTCAACCATAGGCAAAAGTCCCGTTATGGTGAGACCGAAGGCGTGGAACAGAGGCAGGCTTGCCATGATGACATCTTCCTCACGCACGTCGCTAACATCCGCGATCTGACGGATGTTAGCCATGATGTTACGGTGACTGAGCAGGACTCCTTTGGGTTCCCCTTCGCTTCCGCTTGAGAAGAGGATGGCGGCGGGATGATTGATCCTGGCACGTCGGCCGAACAGTGCATAGAGTACCCTTGCAGGTAACACTTTCGTCATGATCAGAAGATAAAGCTTGGTGAACATGCCAATTTCCTCTTTCAGGTCTTCCAGATAAAATACCTGAACCCGGCTCAGGAGGTTATCCAAGTAGATGCCACGCTGTTCCAGTTTCTTGATAAAGCGTCTGGAGGTATAGAGACTGCTAACCTCTGCATTCTCCACCGCGGCAATTAGTGATTGCAGCTTGGCCGTGTAGTTTAGGTTGACCACTGTCTTGTTTAACAGCAATACCGCCATATTGGTGATGAAGCCGGGACTGCTAGTTGGTAGGAGCAGGCCAATATTTTGCTCCTGACTGCGTCTGCGGATTAGGCGGGAGAATGCGATAACGGCGATTAAGGTTTTATGGCCGGAGAGCGTAGTTGTTCCGCTGGCATCTGCCAGGCTGGGCTCACTGCCGAGTCGTTTTGCACTCCTTAACCACGCTAAAGGAATGGGATCGAGGCTCTGCGTATAGTGTTCCCAAGTATCGATCGATAGTTCGAGCACGCGTATTTTCAGTTCGTCGACTGACGTATTCATAGGTAGGGGGTTGCCGAAGGCCACGATAACGTCCCCACGCAGGCGGGTGTTGCGGAGCTCCTGTAGCTTTTCACTTGAGCGTGAGAAGCGATTGCCCCAGAGGCCGCGTAAATAGAACGGCAGGATAATGCCATCCACTCCTTCGACGGTGCGTTCATAACCGCGTTTGAATTCACCCAGTTGGCCACTGCGACTGATTGCCCCTTCCGGAAACATGCAAACGACTTCACCTGCGCGTAGCAATTCGTTGATCTGTTGCAGTGCCTCTTTACTCGGGCCGGCGGCAATTGGGATAACCTTGAAGAAATCCATGAATCCTTTCAGATACCAGCGTTGATAGAATGCCCGATCCATCACAAACCGTACTGGCCGGGGGCAAGCGATCTGAATCATTGCCCAGTCGAGCCAGCTCACGTGATTACCCAGCATCAGGACACCACCGGTGCCGGGTAGGTTTTTAAATCCCAGTACCTTGATGTGATAGGTACTGGAAAACATTTGCGCAATGACATAACGCACCAGTGACTGCGGTAGTTGGTAGACCGTATAGAGGGCACCTGCCAGTGCCGTGACTGCCAACAGATTAAACAGGCCAATACTGTTGATACCGACGATGGCAAATAAAACAGTCAAACCCAAGAATCCCAGCATGACCACGTTTTGCACCCAGTTGTTGCCCGCCAGCACAGTGCCCAGTTGATCGTCCCGAGCATGGAACTGAATCAGTGCGTTGAGTGGCACGATGAACATCCCGCCACTGGCACCCAGCAACAGAAAATCGAGGACCAGCAGGAACGGCGAATCTAGTTGTGGCAAGAAAAAAATCGCAGCAACGATACCCAGTGCACCCAGCGGCACGAGACCCGTTTCAATGTGATGCTTCGAGGACTGTCCGGCTAGCAGGGAGCCGATAATAATGCCGAACCCGGAACAGGCCAGCATTCCCTGAATGACGACGGTGTTGTTCACTCCCAGCGTTTCCTTGGCGAAGGCAGGAAAGGTGGCCAATACAACCTGAGAGATTCCCCAGAACGCGGACAAACCAACGATCGAAAGCCAGATGGTTCTGTTTGCCAGAATCTTATTTAGGTTTTCCCGCAGGTAGAGGCCCTTACTGTACTGTTTTAAGTCAAAGCGCTTCTTGTTCGTTGTTACTTCACGGGCTGGCAGTCGCATGGCAAATATCAATTCCAGTGATGCACAAACCACCAAAATCCAGCCAAGCGGGGCAATAGCCTGCAACAATTGTGACTTGTTTTCATAGCTCACTCCGGCCAGTAGCTGTTCAAAAAATACCGAGAAGGCGAAGACACCAAATAGGATGGCCACAATGGTGACAGCCTGTACGACTGCATTGGCGGCGGTAAGTTGCTCTTTGCCTGCCAGTTCCTTGATGTACCCGTACTTTGCTGGCGAGAAGAAGGCGCTTTGTACTGCTAGCAGAAAGGTCATGGCGAAGGAAAAGTGGAACCAGCCGAGGTAGTACGAGAGAGTGATCAACAGCGTCAGAGCGACGGCAACAGCAGCGCTTACTTTCATGATCAAGGGCTTCTGATGTTTGTCGGAAAGATAGCCGGCTGGGGAGAAGAGCAGTACGAACGGCAATAAAATCAGGCCGTTCACGATGGCCGTTAGGATGATCTGGGTCTGGTCATCATAGATCTTGAAGATGGTATTCTGGATAAGGATCTTGTGTCCCAGATCGACAAAGGCGTTCAGGAAAATAACCAGGATGAATGGGATAAAGCCCATTAGTTTGAATAATTTATCCATGGATGGTGGTGGCTTGTGTTTGAGATATAAAGTTTTTGTTGTATGTTTAAAAAGAAATCGG
>QIFK01000126.1 GCA_003230615.1 Nitrosospira sp.
ACCGAATAACGGCACAATCAGAATTTCTCTCCATTTCACTTGGTAGCAAGGTCTCCGATGTTAGATTTATCAAAGGAAATCCAGACATGGCATCAATGGATGGAGGGGTTTGGATCTTCAATGATTCGAAAAAAAAGGCTGAACTACTAGTTCTTTTCAGAGACACGGCAGTCAAGGCAGTTCTATATATCGGAGACTGTTTCTATTGTAATCAAATGTTTGGTCTTGGGATTGGAACAAGATATGAAAAAGTGAAGGAGAAAGTAGGTGAACCTACATCTGTTTCTATTTCTCCTGACCAACTAAAGCGCCTAGCTTCATTCGAAAAATGGAATGTTGTTTTTATTTTAAAGGAAAATAAAGTCATCAATTTTGGAATCTACGACTCGAAACTGGGTCCAGTAGTTTTTTCGGAGAGAGCATGGAACTTAGGATCTAACCCAGGACTACAAATTTAGACGTATCAAGTGGCTATATCAAGTCCAATAACGTCCAATCAAACTTGGAGAATTATTAAGCAATGGTATTTTAAAGAAATTAGTTTGGTTATTCTTCGTATAAAATTATGATTGGCAGGGTTTTAGAAGATATGCACTAGATTCTCTTGCTATCTTTCAGAAAATTAGATGTCAGTATTGTGCCAAAAGGGACACCCATGCTTATCTAAGTATCTTATAGGATGATATGGCTAAAGACTAATTTCACATTGGTTGGCATTATTCGCAGTTCTTATAATTCATTGTTTCGCAGTTTCGCGTCATCCTCTGAGCATCGGCAATTTGAGAAGGTGTCATCTCCTTAGCCACACTTTCTAGACCTTTTTCCGCATTTCTGCCCCCATTGCTAGCAGCTAAGCTGAACCACATGTACGCGCGAGCATAGTCTTGAGATACGTCATTGCCCATAGCATACATAGCACCAATATTATATTGTGCGATCGCATTTCCTTGTTCTGCAGAAAGGCGATACCACTTCACTGCCTCCTGATAGTCTTGATTTGCGCCTTCACCCTTGGTGTACATCCAACCAAGTTTAGCTTGCGATACTGCATTCCCTTGTTCTGCAGAAAGGCGATACCATTTCATTGCTTCCTGATAGTCCTGGGTTACACCTTTACCCGTGACATACATCCTACCCAGTAAAAATTGTGTAATTTCATTCCCTTGTTCTGCAGAAAGGCGATACCATTTTACTGCTTCCTGATAGTCTTGAGTTACACCTTTGCCCGTGATATACATCCTGCCAAGTAAAAATTGTGCAAATTCATCGCCCTGCTCAGCAGCAAGACGATACCACTTCACTGCTTCCTGATAGTCTTGGGCTACGCCTTTGCCCGCGGCATACATCCTACCAAGTGAATATTGCGCAGCCGCAACCCTTTGTTCCGCAGCAAGACGATACCACCTCACTGCTTCCTGATAGTTTTGGACACTTCCAGCCTTGACAAAAATCCTTCCAAGGAAAAATTGTGCAGCTGCGTCCCCTTCTTGGGCTAAAGGGCGGAGTAACTCTAGGGCTTGAGCATCGTTACCTTTATAATGCGCCTCTATCCCATCTTCAAAATCACCTGCCCTGCCAACACTACAGCATAGCGATAATATGCTGGCTATAAATACAATCCATTTTTTCATTGCTTATACCCCTCTCGCACTAGTATATACACTAATACAAAAATGAATGTACGCTTTGGGTCAAAAATGGTTATTTAGTACTTGTAACAATGGAATATTAGAACACAGCTGTATCGAAGTCGAATACATCATCATGCAATAGCTTGATTGTCACAGAACAATATAGAAGAAATGATTTGACAATTTATAGTCAAATTGATAGCTATAATTTCAGTACCTATTCGCCGAATAACATACTGACAGCGTTCTAGTGGTAGTCAAATACGAATGTTGTTTTGTGCCATAAACAGACATTCAAACTTAAGCCAAAACATTATTGAGTTTTATAGGGTCGCTATCGCATTTCTGCTTGTTACAGCTGGTAGTTAGTTAATGTGGTTTTTCTCCATATTTATTAACGCCAGTATTCCCAGGTACAAAACCAAGATACAGAATGAATAGTAAGTTAATTAATGGAATTAACACTACCAGCGCGTACCAGCCAGACTTACCTAGGTCATGCAGTCTTTTTATATAGGTCGCATATAGCACCCAAATGAGCGGAACACCCAAGATTAGTCCTGCTATAGACAGTAAAAGTCCCGGGGGGTTACCTTCTGCTTCGAATACAATTGAAAACCCAAAGGAAATCAAAAATACAGGAATGGTAATTTTCCAGAATGTGCTGCGTTTTATACGGTTTTCAAATGAGAAAAATGAAGGTTTTTCATTGCTTAACTCTCTCTGAATGGGCTGTAATTGATCATTCATGTTGTTATGCCTTCTTATCTATCATGCTCATAAAAGGGCGCAAACAAAATCTACTATGTTCCAGATTATAAATGTAGATAAAACAATTCAATAGAACAAATTCTATTTTCGCATAAAGCTTGAGCAAGAAAAGTGTACGTATCTTGTCTCAACTATTTACTATATTAATGCCCTAGAAGCTGACTGAAGTCGAGCTCAGTATCCCTTGAGGAACTTGGTGGCGTAGCAGCTTGGGCAGGGTGGAACCCTGGAAGAATGTTTTAGATGGACCTTCTGGTCGCATCCCGTGCAGGTTAACGTCCCGGCTGAAGTAATTTCCCCGGTGTGGTAGTGCAGGGCATCTTCTGTCTTTTGCGAGAGTGACTGTAGCGCCAAACCGGCTGCCTTAAGCAACTGTGCCATTGACGACAGGGCGCCGGCGCCCAGCCGCGCCGGATGCAGGTGTTCCAAAGCTTCTTGTTTCAGCAATGTCATGTATCGTGCTATTTCCTCCATATCGCGGCGCATGAATTTTTTGAAAGCCTCACCCTGCTCTGCGGAGAACTCCCCAGCTTCGGATAATTGTTGGTGCGCCTTTTCCATGGCCTTCTCCATGGCCTTTTTACTTTTTTCCTGGCTGGCATCGAAGAGTTCACGTGCGTGCTCGACGAAACGGTCGTATAGTGCTTCATGATGACCCTGCACTTCTTTTTCTGAATTCTCACTTGATATATTCGGATTTTTTTGCATCATTACCTCCAAAACATTTGAGTAAACAAAAAGTTTTATGGTGTGTTATCAATTTCTGCTTCGGCTTCTAGCCAATCTTGTATTTCATCACCACTATTAAAGCCACGGTGCTCTGCTCGATAATACGCAGCAGTAGCAATCCTTTGCTGACGATCTCCTTCACTTTCTATATTGTGTACAGCATGGGTTGGAGTGCTCCCACCAAGTTTCTCCATTGCTTTGCTGACGATGATACCGGACGGTGTAGTAGATTTACTTTTACTCTTTATACTAAGTTTGATCGGCATTATTGCCTCCTAAGTTCTAGTTAAAATGGGAATATGGATAGTATACGAAAAATCCAGTTTTGCTTCATCATCCCGTAGCTAGTCATACTTTCTTAATGGGGTGTAAGATGAAAAAAACAACTTTAAGAATTAAAAACCAAATTAAACAAAGCAGTAAATCAATGAACATCGAGTGCTAAATTCCTGCTTAGTGTAAAATAAAGAACCTTTAGCTAATTTAACAGTTGAAAAAGAGAAAAATATGGATATCACATTAATAGTCGTGCTGGTTGTTGTTGCACTAATTGTATTTTATGTGATCGGAATATTTAATAAACTGGTTTCACTGAAAAATCGGTATAAAAATGCCTTTGCTCAGATCGAAGTGCAATTAAAGCGGCGTTATGACCTGATACCAAATCTTATTGAAACCGCCAAGGGTTATATTAAGCATGAACGTGAAACCCTGGAGGCAGTGGTTGAGGCGCGAAATTCAGCTAATAATATGCTGTCAACAGCTACGGCCGATCCTGGCAATGCTGAGGCAATAAGGGGCCTGAGTGGTGCTGAAGGCAAATTAGCTGATGCCCTGATGAAATTTAATATGGTGATGGAGGCCTATCCTGATCTCAAAGCTAATCAGAACATGATGCAGTTAAGTGAGGAACTTATCTCTACCGAGAATAAAGTCTCATTCGCACGGCAGGCTTTTAACGACCAGGTGATGGCCTATAATACGTATAAACAGACGTTTCCACCTGTTTTTTTTGCTGTACGATTTGGTCATGCTCAGGATGCGACATTGCTAGAATTTCAAGATACTGTTGCCATTCAAGCCGCACCAAAAGTATCATTCTAGTCACTGCTTTATATTCAAACACTTGAAATGAATTTCTTTGAATCACAAGATCGTGTTCGTAGAAATACGTTCCAGCTTGTCTTCCTGTTTGTTTTAGCAGTGATTACCTTAATTATCATGACCAATCTGCTGTTCATGGCGGTATTCGGTTATATCAATAGTGAACAAATGCAAGACGGCGGGAGTTTTTTCCAGAAAATGGATTGGCAGACATTTGCGGTTGTCAGCGCAGGTGTCAGCGTTGTTGTGCTGGTGGGAAGTCTCTACAAGATTATAGCGTTATCGGCCGGTGGCAAGACTGTTGCAGAGGCACTAGGTGGACAATTGATTCCACAAAATACAGGCGACCTAAAGCAACGCAAGTTATTAAATGTGGTGGAAGAAATGGCGATTGCCTCCGGCACACCAGCTCCACCTGTCTATTTGCTCATGGATGAACCTGGAATTAATGCTTTTGCAGCTGGTTTTACACCACGCGATGCTGTCATTGGGATTACCCAAGGGGCCATTGATCATCTAAGCCGCGATCAATTACAAGGCGTCATAGCTCATGAGTTCAGCCATATTTTTAATGGCGATATGCGACTCAACATTCGTTTAATGGGCGTGTTATATGGCATCGTGATTATCGGTATGGCTGGCTACTACTTGTTGTATTCCGCCTCTTTTTCAAGACGCAGGGTGAGTAACGATAAAGGCACGGGCGGGATAATGGTGCTGGCTATTGGGCTAATGGTTATAGGCTTTTCTGGCACTTTTTTTGGCAATCTGATCAAGGCCGCTGTGAGTCGGCAACGGGAATATCTAGCGGATGCCTCAGCAGTTCAGTTTACACGAAACCCGGATGGGATTGCGGGTGCGTTGAAGAGAATCGGTGGGCTTAAGTTTGGTTCAAAGGTGAGTAACCCTGACGCAAGTGAAGTCAGTCATGCTTTTTTTGCCCAGGGCGTTTCAGGTTTTATGCAGATGTTGTCCGCTACGCATCCACCATTAGCCAAGCGTATACTTCGCATCGATCCTCATTGGAATGGCGATTTTGATTCTTCTGATAAAACCGATTTACCTCAAGAAGAGGAAAATAACGGTGAAAAAGAAACTATGATGCGCGAAGAGTTTGCCAAGAAGGGTAGCATCATTGCTGGTAGCATCGTAATGGCAGATGTCGCAAACGTGATTGACCAAATTGGTAATCCTAAACCAGAAACAATCAGTCACGCCCACTCGTTGATTGCGGGATTATCCGTAGCCATCAAAGAAGCCGCCCATGAGTCCTATGGCGCCCGTGCCGTTATTTATTGTTTGGCACTTGATCCAGAAAAAGATGTGCGTGACAGACAGTTGGAGTTTTTAAAGAAATATGCCGATCCAGATGTCTTCATGTTAATGCATAAACTACTACCGGAGATAGGGAGGCTAGATATTAAATACCGTTTACCGGTAATTGATATTGCCATACCAGCACTAAAACAGTTATCGCTGAATCAGTATCAAGCCTTTAAAGGCAACATTGTCGAACTAATTAAAATTGCTCCTAGAGTGAGGCTGATGGAATGGTCGTTACAGAAAATTCTATTTAACCATCTGGATGGGCAGTTCTTCAAGCTGACACACACGAAAAAACGCTATTTTCATATTAGGCAACTCAAGAAAGAAATTGAGATGATTCTTTCAGTGATGGCCTATGCCGGGCATCAGGATCAAAATGAAATTGAGGCAGCGTTTATTGTAGCAACAAAAAATCTAGGGTTAAGTGGACTTCGGATAGTGCCAAATTCTGAAATTAGCCTTTCAGATCTGGATCAGTCTCTGGAAAAACTTGAAAATCTGAAACCTCTCGCCAAGCCACAACTACTGATGGCTTGTGCTGCTAGTGTTGCATATGACGAAAAAATATCTTCTGCTGAAGTGGAGCTATTACGCGTCTTTTCGGACGTTTTTGGTTGTCCCATGCCGCCGATAGTCTCGTAACTGATCTAAAGCTCCCAAAAGTGTTCAAGCATCGCAAAAGTTACATCCCCCTATATACTTTTGTGCCCTAGTGAAACACGTACTACGCCAACCAAAGAATAACTGCTGACAGCAAGATGATTGCTTCCCCTGTGCCAAAAAGATAATAGTGAAATTTGTAGCCAGCAAGCGGAGATATTTTTTCCTTTCTAGCTTTAACTCCCGCTACCCCATTGATACCAGCAACAACATCTAACACCATCCATGAGATGGCGGTTTTCTTTTTAAAACCAGCACTCTACCTTCTTTTATTTATTTTGATTGGCTTACAATTTTTTCACCAAAAGTATCTTGAATCAGCTGATCGAGTGACTACTCAAAATTTCTGTTGACATTATTACTCTATACATAGAAAATATTAATCGAAATCGATTAATTATTATCACTTATGTATAAGTATTTTGTATCGAATAATAGGTTAATTTGTTTAAATTTCTGTTGACATTATTACTCTATATGTATTAAATATTAATCGATATCGATTAATTACTGTAGCCATTAAATGATTTCATGTCACCTTTCTACTATTTTGGGTGCCAAGCGCCTCAAAGTTTCCGAAGTATGCCGTGGCACGGGCATCGCTCGCGCAACATTGGATCGATATTACTATGACAGGGTAAAGAGCTTTGACCGTGAGGTTTTGAACAAGCTGTGTAGTTTTCTTAAAGTCAAACCAAGTGACCTACTAGT
>QIFK01000117.1 GCA_003230615.1 Nitrosospira sp.
TCCATGCTAAGCAACTCATGCACGGAAAAACCACACTGATTTCTCATAATGGCACCGGTGTGTTTCGTGGCCTGCCAAATCCATTCTCTGCCACTCGCTATCATTCTCTCGTCATCGAACACAAAAGTCTGCCAGATTGCCTCGAAATAACTGCATGGGCCGAAGATGGGGAAATTATGGGTGTACGTCACAAAACCCTGGCAGTTCAGGGTGTACAGTTTCACCCAGAGTCCATCCTGACCGAACACGGACATAAATTACTGGGAAATTTCCTTACCCAGTAAGTAGCAACGATGAAAAAGATGGTGGGTATACAACTAAAGGATCAGATCATGAAACCGCAAGAAGCGCTTACCCGCGTGATCGAGAACCGCGAGATACTTCATGATGAAATGCAATCACTCATGCGTCAGATCATAGAGGGCAAAATGTCGCCGGTACTCATCGCTGCCATAATCAGTGGTTTGCGGGTTAAAAAGGAGACCATTGGGGAAATCGTTGCAGCTGCACAGGTGATGCGCGAATTTGTTACAAAGGTAGGCACCACTGATCTCCAAAATCTGGTGGATACTTGTGGCACTGGTGGCGATACCGCGCATACTTTCAATATTTCTACCGCTGCAGCATTTGTAGCAGCAGCTGCTGGAGCTCGTATTGCAAAACATGGGGGACGCTCGGTTTCCAGTAAATCGGGAAGCGCTGATGTGCTTGAAGCCCTGGGTGTCAATCTTAATCAGACATCACAACAGGTAGCTCATGCTATCAACGAAATTGGTGTAGGTTTTATGTTTGCACCCAATTTCCATGGCGCCATGAAACATGTAACACTGGTACGTCGTGAGCTAGGGGTACGCACTCTGTTTAATATCTTAGGGCCATTAACCAATCCTGCTGGAGCAAAGAATCAAGTGCTAGGGGTGTTTAGCCCTGAACTTGTTGGAATATTAGCGCGTGTATTGCAACGTCTGAATAGCCATCATGTAATGGTAGTATATGGCCAAGATGGACTAGATGAAATCACCACTGCATGTGAGACTAATGTGGGAGAACTTCGGCACGGCAAAGTAAACGAATATACTATCAAACCAGAGGATTTTGGTATGAAAACTGCCAACATTGCAACAATTACAGTTCAGGACAGCACACAGTCCAAAGACATGTTGCTATCTGTTCTAGACAATCAGCCCGGAACAGCGTTGGATATAGTGCTACTTAATGCAGGCGCTGCAATTTATGTTGCTGGTGCAGCAGAATCACTAGAGCAAGGCGTAGAAAAAGCCCATATAGCAGTACAAAAAGGCTTGGCCAGAAGAAAATTACAAGAGTTGATTAAATTTACTAATGCATAGTAACTAGGTAAATATGGTCTTGACGATAAGAAGAAATCCGATTTCCATTTTTCTACAAATACCAGAGGTCTGAACGAATATAGACTGAAATCTATTTTTAAATATGACTTTATTCATCATATAGTAAATAATATCAGATACATAGTGAATAATTTGCAAAACTTGCCCGCCCTCTGCGTTCTTTCCAACCCAATACGTTCTTACTTATCTATTTTTTGATAAAATTTGTAGATGATTGACATCCTACAGAAAATCCTTACCGTAAAAACACAAGAAATTTCTGCTGCGAAAACTGAGAAACCTCTTGTCGTGATTAGTGCAGAAGCTGAAGCTGCTGCACCACCTCGGGATTTTACTGGTGCCATCCGTAATCAAATTGTCTCAAGATTACCAGCAGTCATCGCGGAGATTAAGAAGGCTAGCCCTAGCAAGGGGCTATTACGAGAAAATTTCAACCCTGTTGAAATTGCTGATAGCTACGCGTCACATGGTGCAACTTGCTTGTCAGTACTGACCGACAAACAGTTTTTCCAAGGCAGCGCAGAAGACTTGAAGCTGGCACGTGCCGCCTGCAATTTACCTGTACTACGCAAAGATTTTATGCTTGATGAATATCAAGTGGTAGAAGCTCGTGCTATGGGAGCAGACTGCATCTTGCTTGTCGTGGCAGTTTTCTTAAACTCTCCTCTATTTACAGAGAAGACCAGGAAAACAGATAGAGTAATTATCCAAATGCTTAAACTCGAATCCCTAGCCCACTCACTTGGTATGGCGGTCCTGGTGGAAGTTCACGATGGTGCAGAGTTGGAGCTTGCACTTCAATTAAACACTCCGTTGGTTGGTATCAATAATCGCAACCTACACACTTTTGAAACAAAGCTAGACACTACGCTAAATCTTCTCGGCCAAATCCCACCAGGCGAAGAAATGGAAAGGTCGGGGCACATTGTTATCACTGAAAGCGGAATACTTGTTCCTGCTGATGTAACCATGATGCGCGATCATCATGTCAATGCATTTCTAGTGGGAGAGGCCCTAATGCGATCAAATGATCCCGGGATAGAGTTAGCCCGATTGTTTGGATGAATAATCTCGTAGCTAGAAAGCAGTCTATCAGCCAATAGAGTAGTCGTACCATTGGGAGATCACTACTCTAAACTTTTCCCGCAGACTTTTCCTAAAACTAACAATTTACTCGACGATACTTAACTAGTAATGGTATTAATTGCCCCGCTTACATATAATTAGGTTTATGTGTTCTCTCCTCATCTAGGTAGATCACTCAAACTCTCAATCATGTTCTAAATTCTACTACCCGCCGCTGTAATTCTTGTACAGCTTCTTTTTTCTCGAGAGTTCCATAGTAGAGTGCAATGTGTTGTATTTTTTATAAAATATTATGGCAAATATTGGCTTTATTGGTCTTGGCATTATGGGAAAGCCTATGGCTCAAAATCTTATTAAGGGTGGACACTCGTTGTTCCTCCATTCCAGAAGTGGCGTACCTGGAGACTTAATCGAACAAGGTGGAAAAGCTTCTTCCTCTGCCAGACAAGTGACACAAAATTCCGATATCATCATCACTATGTTGCCGGATACACCTGATGTAGAAAAAGTACTATTTGGCGAAAACGGTGTAGTACAAGGTCCAAACCAGTGTAAGACCGTGGTGGATATGAGCTCAATTTCTCCCATTGAAACTAAAAAATTCTCTGCCAGAATCAACCATCTTGGCTGTTTTATGTGGATGCCCCGGTATCAGGAGGAGATATGGGTGCAAAGAATGGCACTCTTACGATTATGGTGGGCGCCCAAGAACAGGTGTTTGAGAAAGTAAAGCCTATTCTTGAATTAATGGGCAATAAAATTACCTTAGTAGGTGACAATGGTGCTGGTCAGATCTGCAAAATTGCAAACCAGATTATTGTTGCGCTTACCATTGAGGCGGTAGGTGAAGCACTGTTGTTCGCGTCTAAGGCCGGTGCAAACCCTAATAAAATACGTCAGGCACTAATGGGTGGTTTTGCTTCATCACGTGTTTTAGAAATTCATGGTGAGCGTATGATTATGCGCGCATTTAATCCAGGGTTTCGTGTTGAACTACATCGGAAAGACTTGAATATTGCTCTTACCAATGCACATGCGCTGGGAATAAATTTGCCTAATACTGCAGCTACTCAGGAATTGTTCAATGCCTGCATTGCCCAAGGTAATGCTAAACTTGATAGTTCGGTAATGATCCGAGCTTTGGAAAAATTAGCTAACCACTAAATTCAGAAAACCTAAATCTATGCACACTCTCGAACTCGTAAATAGTCTGCGTATTTTCTTGCCACCTGATTCGGTACTGCATGAAACAGAGGATCTAAAGCCATATGAGTGTGATGGTTTGTCAGCTTATCGGCAAATGCCAATGATCGTAGTACTACCACGAACTGAAGAAGAAATTATAAGAATTCTGCGAATTTGTAATATATCCAAAACTCCTGTTGTTGCACGAGGTGCAGGTACAGGTTTATCCGGTGGCGCGCTACCCCATGCAAAGGGAATTTTATTATCGCTTGCCAAATTGAAGCAAATACTTGAAATCGATCCAATTTCACGCACTGCACGAGTACAGCCGGGAGTGCGTAATCTAGCTATTAGCGAATCTGCAGCAACATATGGTCTATATTACGCGCCTGATCCCTCTTCGCAAATCGTTTGTTCCATTGGAGGAAATGTAGCTGAAAACTCGGGGGGGGTGCATTGTCTAAAATATGGACTTACGGTGCACAATATTCTCAAACTGCGAGTAATAACTATTGAGGGTGAGTATCTTGAAATTGGCGGTACCTGCCTAGATACCCCTGGCTACGATTTATTGGCACTTATGACTGGTAGTGAAGGTATGCTAGGTATCGTTACTGAAATTACAGTAAAGCTTATTCCTATACCAGAAAAAGCCCAAGTAGTCATGGCGGCCTTTGATGATATCCGAAAAGCAGGAAATGCAGTGGCTAATGTAATTGGAGCAGGTATTATTCCTGCTGGCATGGAAATGATGGACAAAATAGCAACTCATGCAGTAGAAGAATATGTTCATGCCGGCTATAACCTTGATGCAGAAGCAATTCTGTTGTGTGAATCTGACGGCACAACGGAGGAAGTGATAGATGAAATCCAACGTATTAATCAAATTATGAAAAAGAATGGTGCGATGGATATAAAAACATCAAATAACGAAACTGAACGGCTTAAATTCTGGGCTGGGCGTAAGGCTGCGTTTCCTGCGGCCGGCCGTATTTCACCTGATTATTACTGCATGGATGGCACTATTCCACGTAAGAATCTTGCACAAGTATTAGATGGTATCGAAAAGCTTTCTATTGAGTATGGCCTACGTTGTATGAACGTATTTCATGCGGGTGATGGCAATTTGCATCCATTAATTCTATACGATGCAAATCAGCCCGGAGAGCTGAAAAAAACCGAAGAATTTGGAGCAAAAATACTGGAGATGTGCATTCAAGTCGGTGGAACTATTACCGGTGAACATGGTGTCGGTATAGAGAAGATCAATCAAATGTGCTCGCAGTTTAAAACAGGGGAGCTGGAAATATTTCATGCAGTAAAAGCAGCATTCGATCCCGATGGATTATTAAATCCGGGGAAGGCTGTACCAACTTTGCGTCGCTGCGCAGAACACGGCGCTATGCATGTACATCTGAATGAAGACAAGTTTCAAGGTTTGCCTAGGTTTTAACAATTGGCTGAAAAACCAACTGAGACAAGCTTAACAATAAAATCCATGAAAGATATTATTGACCGGTACGCTAATATCATTTGCGTAGCAGCGAGACACAAAACACCATTGTGTATACGCAGCGGAGGCAGTAAAGACTTTTATGGTAACAACATTAATGAAAACACCAACGATACTCTTAGTGTTACCGATTATACCGGCATCGTAGATTACGATCCTACAGAGTTAGTGATGACAGCTCGCACTGGAACTTCTCTAGTAGATCTTGAAGACGAATTACGGATGCACAATCAGATGCTGGGCTTCGAACCACCACATTTTGGGCCTGGTGCCACGCTCGGTGGCTGTGTTGCCTGCGGATTATCTGGTCCGCGCCGGGCATCTGTTGGCGCAGTACGCGATTTTATTCTAGGCGTACGCATGCTAGACGGTAGGGGAAACGACCTGCGTTTTGGCGGACAAGTATTGAAGAATGTCGCAGGCTATGATATTTCTCGTTTGATGACGGGCTCAATGGGAACACTTGGATTGCTGCTAGAAATTTCTCTAAAGGTACTGCCGTTACCACCCATTGAACTGACATTACGTATGCAAATGAAAGAAGCTGTTGCCATTGAAAAAATGAATCAGTGGGCTGGAAAACCACTACCGATCTCTGCGACTTGTTTTTATGATGATAATTTAACATTGAGACTTTCTGGTGCTGAATCTGCAGTATGTGCGGCCCATACTAAACTAGGTGGCGAAGCGATATCTGATGGTTTAGTTTTCTGGAATTCAATACGTGAACAAACACACTCATTTTTTCAGTCTGGCAAATCACTATGGCGTTTGTCCGTAAAATCTAGCATACCGCCACTGCTATTACCAGGACAGCAATTGATCGAATGGGGTGGAGCACTGCGTTGGTTTACTTGTAATGAAGATAAGGATGTAGATGCAAATTTTGTTCGCTCAGTGACAAGCTCCGTGGGTGGCAACGCTACGCTATTTCGCTATAACAAACAATCTGTTTCCGTGTTTCATCCTCCTGGGTCAGAGATGATGAGGATCTACCAACGCATAAAGGAAAAGTTTGATCCGGTTGGAATACTTAACCCCAGCCGAATGTATCGGGAATTGTAAAAAATGCAGACTAATCTTGCCGACTTTATCAAAGGCTCCGTTGAAGGGAATGAAGCAGATACCATACTTCGGACCTGTGTTCACTGTGGCTTCTGTTTAGCTACTTGTCCAACTTATCAGTTACTGGATGATGAGCTAGATAGCCCACGTGGACGAATTTATCTTATGAAACAAGTGCTGGAAGGACAGACGGCTACTCAAAAGACTCAGCTGCACTTGGACCGCTGCCTCACCTGCCGATCCTGTGAAACCGTTTGCCCATCTGGAGTACGCTACGGTCGATTAGTGGATATATGTCGTAATATTGTTGAAAAACAGGTTGGACGCAGCTTAGGAGCTAGTTTCATAAGGTACGCATTGCGCCAAGTACTACCCAACCCCAGCATTTTCGCAACGCTGCTCAGAATGGGGCAGATTATCAGGTCATTGCTGCCAAAAAGAATTAAGGACTTGGTACCATCTAAAGCCAGAGATGCGGGAGAATGGCCCTCAGCGCGTCACGCACGCAGGATGCTGGTACTCAATGGTTGTGTACAACCAGCAATAGCGCCCAATATTAACGCTGCTGCCGCACGAATACTGGATGGACTTGGTATTTCACTTATCAGAGCAGAGAACGCGGGTTGTTGCGGTGCGGTTTCTTACCATCTAAATGCACAGCAAGAAGGATTAGATTA
>QIFK01000141.1 GCA_003230615.1 Nitrosospira sp.
TATGGCTATCACAATTTTTGAGTGGGTGAAATCGTTGCGATCGTGGCGTGCTGCTTTTGTTATTTTCCCAATTATTTTTGGAAGCCTAGCAGCCTGGCTGCTATTCTCCAAACAGCACAACATGGAGTGGTTCGCGGGCGTATGCGCCCTGCTTGCGGGACTAGCTCCTGCGGTTTATAAAGGTCTCAATTTTGACATAAGCTTAGATGTGTTGTGGAAACACGCTCAACAGTTTAAAACTTTGCAAGATCGGTTCCGCCAGGCGCGGAGCGTTACTGCGCTTGGTTGCTTTGATGAATTTCAATCGGAATTTGCTGCACTCATGAACGACATGGATGCTGCTCGCGCAAGCAGCCCAACCCCACCCAACCGATTTTGCAAAAAAGCGCAAATGAAAATCAGCGAGGGCCATTACAATTTTGGTGATGATCAAGCAGAAGAAATTGGGTAGCACTGATTGTTCTCTGATTTGTTATATTGAAAGCTACTTATCAGCAGCTTGGCATAACGTAACGAGGCCCGCCGTGAAATGAAGAGTTTCGGGCATCTCCTTACACGCAACTGATTTTTCCATCTGTCTACTATCCGAAACGCGACCTGGTCTCAGCTGCACGAAAGTATTTAACCTCATTCAAGGATTTATTCTTTTCAATCTTGAGCTGACCGTAATACTCAAGCAGCACCTTCGGCCAATTACCCCGTGTTTTAAAGGTAGAGATACACTGGCAAATATAGTCAGCCTCTTCATTCCCAGAGTCAACTAAGCAATTGATAGCAAAGACTTCATCACCATCCTCAAAGAACGAGAGGTCGGCATTCAGGTTTCCTATTTCATCCCGGGTTCGCTCCCTCACTTTGAAGCGCTGAGCGCCCCGTATAAACTCAACTGAGTTTATATCTTTCTCGCTTGAACCACCGATGCCTGTTAGATTTAGTTTGTTCCAGTTATCAAAATCATCTTGGCTCGACCGCGTAGGGTAGTACTTTATTTCTTTCCAGAGTGCAATTAGCGCTTTATCTAGCTCATTCATGCGTGTGAATTGAGATAACTGTTCCTTAAGTTTCACGTATTTCGCGTCATCGATAAATCTTTGTTCAAGCTCTTGCTCATGCTGCTGCACTGCAGTGATGGCAGCCTCGTCAATGTGTGCCTTATCAGAAACCAACTTCTGTAAGAATTGATTTATCTCTGGTCGAGTTTGTGCTGATGACAGGGAAATGGATTCTGTCACGTCTGGCTGAGACTTTGCCCGACGTACGTACCAATAGACCACACAAAGTGCAATAACAAGCAGGGCAAGCAAGACAAATAATTCGGTATTCATGGCTTCTTTAAAACGCAACAGTTATTAGACAAACCCACTGGAGTACCATTGAAAGCAGAGAAATATGCGGATTCATAATAAGCATTATATATTTTGATAATAATGCCACTTCACCTATCAACAAATGCATAATATAACAGACAGAAGAGATTTTCTTCTAGTGATTCTATTGTTTTGAACCAACAACTAGGGTCAAAATTGGATTCAGATCATCGGCCAATTACTGCAGTGGCTTATATATAGTAAAGATTAGTTACTTCACAAAACGTAAATTTATTTTATGCAGGTTCAAGCTTGGCGCGTAAGAGTCGTGCTGCCCTTACCATCTTTTCAAGTGCTGCAACAGTCTCCGGCCAACTGCGCGTCTTCAAACCGCAATCGGGGTTAACCCAAAGTTGTTGTGAGTTGATGACTAGACAAGCTTTCTTCAGTAATTCCAACATTTCTTCAGAATCAGGGACTCGGGGAGAATGAATGTCATATACACCAGGACCAATCTCGTTGGAATACTTAAATTGACCAAATCCGTCCAGTAATTCCATGCGTGAACGTGAGGTTTCGATAGTGATTACATCTGCATCCATGCTAGCGATAGCTGGCAAAATATCGTTGAATTCTGAGTAACACATATGCGTGTGAATCTGCGTTTCATCCTTCACACCTGAGCTGGATACGCGAAAGGCTTCTGTCGCCCACCGTAAATATTCGTTCCAATCTGATTGTTTGAGTGGCAATCCTTCACGAAATGCTGGTTCGTCAATCTGAATGATACCAATGCCTGCCCTTTCTAGATCAGCAACCTCATCACGGATCACGAGTGCAAGTTGTAGCGCAGTTATTGAACGTGGTTGATCGTCACGCACAAATGACCACATCAACATGGTGATCGGGCCTGTCAACATACCCTTAACTGGCTTTTGGGTCAGGCTTTGGGCATAACGAATCCAATCTACTGTCATAGCTTCTGGACGATAAATGTCGCCATAAAGTATTGGCGGTTTCACACAGCGAGAACCGTAGCTTTGCACCCACCCATTTTCAGTAAAAGCATAGCCCCAAAGTTGCTCGCCAAAATATTCCACCATATCGTTGCGCTCAGCTTCTCCGTGTACGAGTACGTCTAACCCAATTTCCTCCTGTTTTTTTATTACTAGCTGAATTTCTTTGCGCATTGCTTCTAGATATTCCAAATTTGCAAGCTTGCCTTTTTTAAAAGCGGAACGTGTCTGACGAATCTCAGCTGTCTGTGGAAATGAACCAATGGTAGTAGTAGGCAGCAGTGGGAGTTGAAAACGCTTGCGTTGAAGAACCTGCCGTTTTTCAAATGGCTTAGTACGATGACTGTAGTTCTGCGGCAGAGTTTGTAAGCATTTCTGTACCACAGGATTATGTATGCGTAATGATTGGGCGCGCGCTTGCCTTGCTTTGGTGGATGTTGCTAACACTCCACTTATTGCACGTTTTCCTTGGTTCAGCCCACATCCGAGAATTGATATTTCCTTAAGCTTCTGCACTGAGAATGCCAGCCAGTTTTTGATATCAGCATCCATCCGGGTTTCCAGTTCGAGGTCCACTGGGCAGTGCAATAACGAACAACTGGGCGCAATCCAGATTCGTTCGCACAAGACTGACTGCGCCTTTGATAAAATTACAAGCGCCTCCTCCAGATCAGTCCGCCATACGTTTCGTCCATCAATAATACCCAGTGACAGCACCTTGTCCACGGGATAATCAGCAAGAAAAGTATCGAGTTGTTGTGGCGAGCGGCACAAATCAATATGCAAACCATTCACTGGTAGTTTTTTTAGAAGATCGGCATGGCCATCCACCCCTTCGAAATAAGTGGTAAGCAGCACTTTTGTTCCGGAACCATGTAAGGCGACATAAGCTTGATCAAAACCACATAGCCATGCGTCGTCCAAGTCTAACGCCAGCACTGGCTCGTCAATTTGTACCCATTCCACTCCAAGGAATGTGAGACGTGTCAGGATATCTCGATAAACAAATAGCAAACTCGGCAACAAATCTAGGCGATTAAAACCGGGTTCAGTCTCCTTGCCAAGATATAAGTATGTCAACGGACCGATCAGCACCACTTTCGGTACAATGCCAAGCATTTTGGCTTCCGCTACCTCCTTAAAGAGTTGTGACGAAGCGATACAGAATTTGGTACGTACATTGAATTCAGGAACGATGTAATGATAGTTGGTGTCGAACCACTTGGTCATCTCCATCGCTGGCTGATTATCCGTTCCACGCGCCATTGCAAAATATAAATCCAGTCCAACTTCTTCTTTACCCGCATTGAAACGTGCAGGTACTGCTCCGAGTAGTGCGGTCATATTTAGCATTTGATCGTAGAGTGCAAAATCACCGACAGGAATTAGATCTATACCAATATCTCGTTGTAACATCCAATGTTGCTTGCGCAACTCTGCCGCTGTGGTTTGCAGCTGTTCGCCGCTAATGTTGCCATGCCAGTATGCTTCGAGCGCGTGCTTCAGCTCTCGTCGTGCGCCGATACGTGGAAAACCTAGATTATGTGTCAATGCCATGACCATCCCCAATTGTAATTTAGTTGCAGAAAAGAGTAATTGTGTGGCAGACTAATCAATGAATCAAATGAAAGTTTGTAATTGATTAATGAATTTCATTCATAATTATGCTTGAACTGCGTCATCTCCGCACATTGATCGCACTACGCGAGACCGGCAGCGTATCGCGTGCTGCTAAACGTGTGCATCTTACTCAGTCTGCGTTATCCCACCAAATTAAGGGAATACAAGCCCATTATGGATTACCGGTAATACAGCGTCAGGGTCAGTCCATCAAACTCACTGATGCAGGGAAACGATTGGTATTTCTTGCTGAAAAAGTATTGGAGGAAATTCAGGTAGCAGAACGAGATCTTGCAAAAATCTCGCAACAAACATCAGGGAGTCTTCGTATCGTGTTGGAGTGTCACACTTGTTTTGATTGGTTAATGCCAATTATGAATGTATTTCGCCAGCATTGGCCAGAGGTAGAATTAGATCTAGTTTCTGGATTCCATAGCGATCCTATCAAGCTACTAGAAGATGGCAGTGCCGATGTGGTGATTGGATCAGAACATAAGCGGCGGCGCGATATTACTCATCATCCACTATTTCGTTTTGAGATTCTTGCAGTGCTAGCACCAGAACATGCGTTACATAGAAAACGGATACTACAGGCAGATAATTTCGCAGACGAAACACTCATAACCTATCCAGTTCCGGAAGATCGCATTGATCTTATCTTAAAAGTGTTGAAGCCTAATGGTATTCATCCGAAAAGACGTACAGCAGAGCTGACTGTTGCGATTTTGCAGCTGGTAGCTAGTCGCCGGGGTGTCGCAGCTCTTCCCAGCTGGGGGATAAAAAACTACATTGACCACGATTACGTAATTGCTCGTCGTATTGGTAATGGTGGTTTATGGAGTGACCTATACGCATCGACGCTCAGGGAAACGGCATCTCGCCCTTATGTACGAGACTTTTTGTCGACTATAAAGAAGACATGTTTCGCCACCCTGGAAGGGATCGTCCCTCTAAAATAAGGTGTAAGTAGGTATCACGACTCGAAGATTGGCCATTAACCATGCCAGCCAACCACTACTCAATTATCTTGCTGCCTCTGAATTTAAATTTACCATCCAGCCCCACAAGCACTGCACCATCACGATCATAGATGTCCTGCTTAAACACCACACGGCGCTCATTATCTACCGCTGCTGTCCAGTACAACAACATCACCGTTAACGGTTTGCTAAGATTGACACGGGTGGTCTTACGCGACTCCACCACTGCATCGATTTTCGCCCTGTCCCAGCCCGGCTTGTCTGCAAGCAGTAATTCCGCAAAGTGAAATGGGTTCTGGACACGGATGCAACCGGAACTAAAGGCACGTTCTGCCCGTTTGAATCCGGATTTGCTTGGCGTGTCATGCAAATACACCGAATGCTTGTTGGGAAATATGAACTTGACGCGTCCCAGCGCATTATTCGGCCCAGGTTTCTGGCGGATTAGGTAGGGAAAACCCTTGCCTGGATACTGTGACCAGTCAATCGTTGCAGTATCAATCTGCTTGCCCTGCTGGTTAAGCACCACCATATTTTTATTCTGCAGGTATTGTGGATCACGTTTGACCTTCGGCAGAATGTCCTTTCTGAGGATCCCCGGCGGTATTGTCCAGGTCGGATTGAACTCGATATAGCGAATGCGGTCACGAAAGACCGGTGTTTTTCGGTAGGTCTTACCAACCTGCACACGGGTTTTCCAGGCCTCCTGGCCATTGCGTATGTACAGAAGATTGAAACCGGCAATATCGGTCACCACAAAGTCCTGCGGCAGATCATGCAGTACCCAGCGCGCCCGATCAAGATTCACCCGAAGCTGGCCAATACGTGCCTTGATCGGCACGTTCATTGCCGCCAAGGTACCCTTGCCGACAATACCATCTGCCTCGAAGCCATGCCGTTGCTGGAATTGCTTTACACCGGCCTCAACAGCATCATCATATAAAGATGATTCCATGCTGACTGCCGGCATATCAGTGGTGACAACCAGGCGCTGGCGGATAGTGGTAACTCTTGGGGTAGTCATACCCGGTTTTAGTGTCTTGCCAGCAGGCACCTGTGGCCAGCCCCCTTCGGCCTGTATCTTGCGGTAGTTGGCTAATACCTGTTTCAGGTCACGGTAAAAATCTGCCTGTGGACGAAAACCGGCCACCAGCCCGGTAACCTGCGCATTATCAATGGCAATAGACATCTTGAGTATGGGATCCAGTTTCAGCGTCCGGTCCATATTCCAGTTCCTATCTAGCGATTCTGGATCGACTTTGCCTATCAACAAATGATAACCTAGCCGAACCAGGCTATCAGTCAACACGACATCCAGTTTGGCCTGCTTAGCCGGATCAGGTTTTGCCACCAGTGCCTTCTGTAACTGCTGGATGAGAGACAGGTGGTAATCCTCTGGAGTCAGGCCATCATGGTAGCTATCCTTGATTGCATCGACAAGTTGCCTAACAGAACCCGGATTCGTCCATATGGGCTGGTAACTATATTTCTTATACAGTTCTGGCAGGAGAATAACCGACGAAATCGGGCAATCCTTGTCCTTGGCGCAATTACCTGACTTGATACGCTCAACCCAGCTACGTATCTGTGATTTTTCCTCAGCAACGGCCTGATTCACCTGTGAGAATGACAGGCACAAAATTGTGATAATAAACAGATGGAGCTTCTTCATGGTCACCTCAATTGTAAATTATGTTGCAGGGGCAAGCTTGTCCCAACACTATTGACGAATCGCATACCAATTGTCCTGATATTTTTTACGTAGAGATAGCTTCAGCCGCAATCGGAAGAAAGATATTTACCGCTATTAGTTACCAAACCAAAACCATAAACTTGGCAAAAAGCTTGCCGATATACGTAATAAACCTTACGGTATCGCTTGATGATCAAAACAACATTAATTTTTACCGAACACATATGAGTAAAATGCACTTGCTTTACGATACACTGTTTGG
>QIFK01000137.1 GCA_003230615.1 Nitrosospira sp.
CTTGAAAGCCTGCGTGAAAGAAGATAACTGGTAAGACTGCAAGAGCCCTGAGACCATCAATTTCTCTTCGATAAATCATTTATTGAAATAATCTTTAAATTTGGGTTTCATAAATGTAATAAAAAGATCCCTAGCAAGAGCCGTATACTAAATTAATAATTTAATGTCAATGATCTGCAGAGCTGATGTCTGCTTTGTGCACAAAGTAGACGTTTAGATTGGAAAAATATTCTGCCCCTATAATTTTCTCTTCATAATTGAACGTAGCAAGGAATTTTGCATCAAAAATCTATTGAAGTAGAAACAAAATAACACTTAGCAACCAAATCCCATGTCAGGAAATCATCAGGGTATTTTTGATATTTGACGTTTCTGTATTCGCAGGAGATGTAATGGGGCACCTGAACATATTGGGTATAGATAAAATTATCAACATAATTATTCTTATTCATCAGTCACGAAAGCAAGCCAAATTCGATCAACGACATTTTACAAAATAGCGTATCTGAAATAATTGCGAATGTGGGCGGATTTATTCGCCGAAAACGGCAACCATACTAACCAAGGAAAGGTTATGTCTGCAAACAATGCAACATAGTTGGTTGGTCCTAAGCTATGAGGAACTCTTAAGAAAATCATGAATCATAGCTCTTAATGAGCCCTATGGTTTTCCTTACTCGGGATTGTTATTTTTCCGGTTATAACCCACCATACCGCGCAAGAAGCGTACTATATAGTAGCTTACCCAACTCATTGTACGACTAATCCATGATTGGTCTTTCCATTTTTCTTGTAACACTCGTGTCGACTCTTTTACCATAGCATTTTCCAAGCAGAATCGTAGTTGATTCGCGAACAATTCATCGTCTACTATCACATTGGCTTCCCGAGCTAGTAATAAACTGAAGGGATCAATATTGGAAGAGCCCACAGTAGACCAACGTCGGTCAATCACAGCTACTTTTGCATGCAAATAACTCTTGTGATACTCATAAATTTCAATACCTGCATCTAGCAAGCTTCCAAAGAGTGCGAGCGTAGCATAATGTTGCAAGTGATACTCGATTCTGCCTTGTAAGAGCAACACTACGCGCAAACCGCGTCGGGCAGCATCGCTAAGGGCATGACGGAGATTGATGCCTGGTAGGAAATAAGCGTTGGCAATGATGATTTCGCTGCAAGCATTAGTGATGGCATGGAGATACACTTCTTCTATATCATGTCTGTGACGAAAATTATCGCGTATTACGAGTGCTCCACGCTGGTTCCCACTGGGCTGGATAGTTAAATACGGTGTTTCATTGTGTCTCACCCAGCGTTTTAGGCGTGCTATTGCCACTACCTTCCACAAATGCTTAGTAGCCAACATAAGCTGTCTTTGTAGCGGGCCTTCAATTGAAATCGCAAAATCGAAACGTGGAAGCAATGGTTCGGGATGGTTGAGATCGTCGATCACGTTAATCCCGCCGACAAAAGCTATGCTTGCATCTACCACCACCAGTTTTCTATGCATCCGTCGTAACCGGTTGCGCCGTAGCCTAAAGGGCGAAATTTCTTTCCTGAAAATGAGCACCTGTACGCCAGTATTAAGCAAGTTCTGTATTGCTTCTTGTGGTAAATTTTGAGAACCGAATCCGTCCAGTAGAAGACGAACTGTCACACCACGCCTTGCAGCTCTTTTTAATGCTTCAGAAATACGAATACCAGTAGCATCATACTCAAAAATATAGGTTTCAAGATGCACTTCATGCTGTGCTCTATCAATAGCAGATTCTAACGCCGGAAAATATTCTGAGCCATTACGTAGCAGGGTGATACGATTGCCTTCGACAAAGTCAGGCACCTTCATTTATGGATCATCCTTGCAGACAGTACAGCATGATCAGAAATTCTCGACCAAGGACGACCCTGGTGTACCTGGGTTTTTTCTACGTAAAAGCCACGTACATAGATTCGATCAAGGCGGAATACTGGTAACCATGAAGGATAACTACGTGCCGCTCTGCCACCGGTAAGCTCGAAAACTTCGGTCAGACCTAGTTGTTCAATTAGGGTGTGGTTTGCCCTTTCCCGCCAGTCGTTGAAATCACCAGCAATAATCAACGGCGCTTGTGGTGGCACCAGTTGCTCGATACGTCGATTTAGGGCTAGCAATTGTTTCTTTCTTCCGCGGGTAAATAATCCTAGATGGATACAAACACAATGAAGATTATTCTGCCAGCCGGGGACATTAATTTCGCAGTGGAGCATGCCACGGCTTTCATACCGGTGTGTCGAAACGTCTTCATTGTCCCAAAGCATTATGGGATAGCGGCTAAGAATTGCGTTGCCGTGATGTCCTTCGTCGTATACCGCATTCTTTCCATAGGCAAAATCAGGCCATACCGAGTCGGCTAGGAACTCATGTTGTGGGCTATTTGGCCAGTTTTCATAGCGGATAGAGTGGCCCTTATGGTGACCGACTACTTCTTGCAAAAAGATTACATCTGCATTGAGAGCCCGCAAGCGATTGCGCAGTTCGTGTATCATCATACGCCGGTTGAAATGCGAAAATCCCTTGTGGATATTGTAAGTTGCTATATGCAGTTTATCGAGCATGTGATGAACGATAGGATTGGTGTTATTATTGGGTAGGGTATTGGGAAAGGTTACCTGCTAGCTTATGTGTTGGTACTCCTATGAAACTTCTAACATCCTTTCCAGTGCGAGCTTTGCCTCCGCTTCCGGTACTTTTATCTGATTTACTACTTCTCCTGCGACCAGGTTTTCTAGCGTCCAAGCAAAGATGTCGCGGATCAATGCGAGCCATGGTAGAGCACATACATACTATCGGGGTGCGAAAGTTTAAGGGAATCGCCAGTGAGATCGGCGTGCTTATACACGTCTGCTCGCTGATAGTGGTGTGCAAGTATTATCGCGCGTTTTCCTAGCACAGCTTTTGCTGCAACAATACGTTGTTTACAGGTATCATCCAGTAGACTGTCAAATTGTTTAAATTCAATAGCTTCTGCTTGCATAGTTACTCCAATACCTTACAAGGAAAATACATTATTCTCATAAGACAAGAATACTAAATATGGGTTCTCGAAGATTTTTAAAGTGTATTATTTTCTTTCATTCTATGTTTTTATCGTAAGATGTAGCTTGCGAATTGCTTCCGCATTGCTCCATGAAAAAACTTTTTCCACGGCTTCTTGCTGGGGAAACCAGGCGTAACGTAGATGTTCTCGTGTTGATACCGTGACCGGGATAGGTTCTGGTACAAGCAAGCCAAAGGTATGTTCAGTATTGTGTGTTACCTCTGGCGCATAACGCCATCGCCATTCCTGAAAAATCTCATATTTTCTCAGAAGATTCCAGTTGGTTAATAAAAAACTAGTAGCATCTAGTCCCGTTTCTTCAGCGATTTCTCGTGCTGCCGTTTGCGGTAGCGTTTCCCCCTGAAGTTGGCTGCCAGTTACTGATTGCCAATAACCGGGGTGGTCGGATCGCTCTAGCAATAAGACCTGCAGATCAGGAGTATAGATCACCACCAGAACAGAAATAGGGGCTTTATATGTCTCCATGACATTGGATTAGAAGCACAGAGTAGAACTAAGAATATTCTTAATTCAAGTTAGTATCAACGTTTCTAACCTTCAGTATCTCCGTTATTTTAGCTGTATATGTAGTTCTCGTAACTGTTTTTCGTCCACTATGCTTGGTGCTTGGGTTAACAAGCACTGAGCACGTTGAGTTTTAGGAAAGGCAATAACGTCGCGTATCGATTCTGCACCCGTCATCATAGCGACGACACGATCAAGGCCAAATGCAATTCCACCATGAGGTGGCGCCCCATACTGTAGGGCTTCCAACAAAAAGCCAAATTTCTCTTGCGCTTCATTAACACTTATATTCAGAGCATGAAACACTTTTAACTGTATTTCTTGATGATGAATACGTACCGAGCCCCCTCCAATTTCTGAGCCATTCAGGACCATATCAAATGCTTTTGATAGCGCTTTGCCGGGATCGGTTTCCAACAGATTCTCGTGACCATCTGCAGGGGAAGTAAATGGATGATGCAGCGCCTGCCAGCGATTTTCTTCCTCGATTCGTTCAAACATTGGAAAATCTATAACCCATAAAGGTTTCCAGCCAGGTTCAGAAAGACTCCGGTCTTGTCCAACTTTTGCACGTAACGCACCCAATGCTTCATTAACTATTTTGGCTTTACCGGCACCAAAAAATATAAGGTCACCATCTTTTGCGCAAGTGCGCTCAAGAATAATTTGCACTACTGCTTCCGGTAAGAATTTCAATATTGGTGACTGCAGGCCTTCAAGCCCTTTTTCCAAAGCATTAACCTTAATATAGGCAAGCCCTTTGGCGCCATAAATTCCAACGAAACTAGTGTAGTCGTCAATTTCTTTACGTGATAGCTCACTACCTTGAGGCACACATAATGCCGCTACACGTCCACCAAGTTTCTGCGCAGCTTCACAAAATACCTTGAATTCGACTTCCTTCATAACATCGGTAAGTTCGGTTAGTACTAACGGTATGCGTAAATCAGGCTTATCAGAACCATATTTCGACATAACTTCAGAAAATGTCAGGCGTGGAAAGGGAGGTCGTAAATTAATTTGCATCACACAACTGAACAAATTACAAATCATCTCTTCCATCAGCGTCATAATTTCGGATTCGGTGAGAAAAGATGTCTCGATGTCAATCTGTGTAAATTCTGGTTGCCGGTCTGCACGCAGGTCTTCATCGCGGAAGCATTTAGTAATCTGGTAATATCGATCGAATCCAGAAACCATAAGCAATTGCTTGAACAATTGAGGTGATTGTGGGAGTGCAAAGAAATATCCTGCATTAATGCGTGATGGCACTAGATAATCACGTGCTCCCTCAGGTGTAGATTTAGTTAACATCGGCGTTTCAATATCGATGAAGCCATGTTGGTCTAGAAACATACGAACGGCCATCGTAACTTTGTAGCGTAACCACAAATTTTTTTGCATCTGTGAACGTCTAAGATCAAGATAACGATGTTCTAAACGAACGGTTTCACTTAGGTTCTCGTCATCCATCATAAATGGTGGTGTTAGCGAGGCATTGAGTATTTCAATAGACTGTGCCAGTACTTCAATTTCACCGCTGATGAGAATCGAATTGACAGTTCCTTCAGGACGATGTCGAACTATGCCGATAACTTTGAGTACAAACTCATTTCGGATTTTTTCCGCACTTTGGAACGTGACTGAGTTATCCGGATCACACACAATTTGAACTAAACCTTCACGATCGCGCATATCGATAAAAATTACTCCGCCATGGTCTCGGCGACGATGTACCCAACCGAAGAGCGTGACAGTCTGGTTAAGATATTGAGTGTCAATGAGGCCACAGTAATTAGTGCGCATGGTATGTTGGGAATCAGGGGTTAGTTAGGATTTATAACTTCGTAAGAAGTCGGTGTTATTTTTTAGTGTCGCCTATTGGTTGACCGGGGTTCCTATTTTCATTGTTGGGTGAGACAACACCCATGGAAATAATGTACTTTAGAGCTGTATCTACGTTCATATCAAGCTCAATTACATCACTTTTCGGCATCATCAGGAAAAATCCAGAAGTAGGGTTAGGCGTGGTTGGTACATAGACGCTTATGTATTCACCCTTAAGGTGGTTGATCACATCTCCTCCCGGCTGTCCAGTCATGAATGCAATTGTCCACGAACCTTCGCGTGGATATTGAACCAATAATGCCTTACGGAAAGCTACTCCTTGACTTGAGAATAATGTATCACTTACTTGCTTAATGCCCCAGTAAATCGATTTAACTACTGGGATTCGCCACAATACTCCTTCCCAGAATGACACCAATTTTTGACCGATGATATTGGCAGTCAGCAGACCAGTAATGAATACCACGAGTAATGTAAGAATCGTACCTATGCCAGGAATATTCATGCCCAGCAGGCGTTCAGGTTGTAGGCTGTCAGGTAACAGGAGTAGCGACTGATCCATGGTATCGATCAAGAATTTCAGAACCCAGGCAGTCATGCCCAAAGGTACCCAGATAAGGAGGCCTGTAATGAAATATCGTTTCATATTGAAGAATATTTGTGCTAAATGTTCATTTAGTAGTGCAAGGTGGTACTTTGCCATTGCTGGCCGCTGGCACTGGATCGGGCGCGGTTTTAGGCGCGGTTTCGTTTGTAGCAGAAATAACTTTGCTCTTTACTTCCTTTTCCCCTTCCGGTTTTGATTTTGAACCGTTCTTGAAATCGGTGGCGTACCAACCACTACCTTTCAACTGAAAGCCAACAGCAGAAATAAGCTTAGTGTAAGCATTGCTGCCACATTCAGGACAGACTAAGACAGGCGTTTCGCTTAGTTTTTGCAGATGTTCTTTTTTGGAACCACAAGACCCGCATTGGTATTCATAAATTGGCATGTAATCTCCAGCAACACAGAACTCAGAATAATGGAATTATACCTCAACCACTTGGTTTCACAGTGAGAACGTAGGTTGCCATGATATTTCGAGAAGCAAGGAGGGCAGTAGGGATAGCTAGGAATGTTGATGCAGAAGTTGTTTTATCTGCGCTAAAGAACCAATTTAGGTGTCTTTTACAAAGCATTCTAATCTGTAACTTTTCCTCGCATAGCCTTAATTTCCCCTCGCCGAGTCTTGTTATCAAGGCGTTTCTTTTCAGAGCCACGAGTTGGCTTGGTTGGTTTACGTTTTCTAGGGGAATTAGCTGCATTTTCAATCAGCTTATACAATCTTCTTAAAGCTTCTTGCCGATTCTTTTCCTTACTACGGTATTGCTGTGCTTTGATAATTATGACGCCTTC
>QIFK01000042.1 GCA_003230615.1 Nitrosospira sp.
ATATATCCAAAATGAGAATAAAATCATGGCGTTTGGGTGGATCACAGCGTTAAAAATTATTCCATGGAAGGATGTAATTGAGTCTGCGCCACACATAGTAAAAGCAGCGCGGAATCTTTACGCTGGAGCAAAAGCTAACGCCTCTAATCCAACAGATGCTCAAGATTCGCCGTCCGACATATCTAATAGTGAGATTTCTGGAAATTATGACTCTAATTTTCGCAAAATTGAGCTAAAGATACAGCATCTGAGTAGTGAACAAGAATCATCTGTTGAATTAATTAGATCGCTTGCGCAGCAAAATGTACGTATTGTTGAAGCAATTGAACTCCTTCGAGTTCGGACAAAGATACTACTTATTACATGTGTTTTACTTGGTGGGTTTTTAGCCGGTCTAGTTTACTGGCTAATAGTAGAATGAACTGCGTGAATTAACTTTATTTCTCATATTAAGGTACTCCATTAATCTTTTTCCTACTTTTCTGTTTCACAAACTTGCCCTCCTGATATTTTCTAGAGCTATAGTAATAATATGGCGTTGGGTGCCAATATTCATACGCATAAAACCTTTGCCTCCCTCTCCGAATAAAGTGCCAGGGCTCATGCCTACCCCGGCCTCGTGCACAAAGAAGTGCTTAAGTTGTGCGTCACTCATTCCAAATTTGCGGCAATCAAGCCACAGCAGGTAAGTTCCCTCTGGTTTAGTAACTTGAATTTTTGGAAGATGGGTCGCTAGATACTTTTCTACAAGATCTCTCGTACCCTGTAAATAAGCTAACAAGTCGGTTAACCAAGATGCGCCTTCTCGATAAGCGGCTTCAAAGGCGACAATACTGAAGGGATTAGATGCGCTAACATGAAGGAATTCAAAAGCTCGGGTAATAGAAATACGACGGTTCTTATCTGGTACGATGAGGGCAGAAAGATTTAGACCGGGAATGTTGAATGTCTTACTAGGCGCAACAGCAGTAATGATATTAGTCGGATCCTCGGCTAACGTTGCAAGTATGTGATGTTCACTTTCAGCATAGATCAAGTCAGCATGAATCTCGTCTGAAAATACGACTAGATTATATTTTTTTGCTATATATAGGATGCGTTCCAATTCTGATTTACTCCATACTCTACCCACTGGATTATGAGGAGAGCAGAGCATCAACATACGAGCTCCTGCTGCGCATTGTTCCAGATGGTCAAAGTCTATAGCATAGCGACCACTATCAGAGTACAACGGATTCTGCACTAGATTTCTACCCGTATCGGTGACAGCTGAAAAAAAAGGAAAATATACCGGCGGCTGCACGATTATTGATTCACCTGGTTCCGAGAATGCTAAAGCAGCTGCGTGCAAAGAAGGTACTACGCCAGGACACATCACGATCCACTCTCGCTGTACTTCCCTCCACCCATGATGCTGTCTCAGCCAATTTATTAATGATTCATACAAGCTTTCTGGATATAAGGTGTAACCATACACTGGGTGAGCTGCACGTTTTGAGAGCGCTCGAGTCACAGCTGGTGGTACGGCAAAATCCATATCAGCAACCCATAATGGGATGACTTCAGCTTTGCCAAACATGTTTTGTCGTCCATCATATTTAAGGCTCGCAGTTTTAGTACGATTAATGTCAAGATCAAAACTGTAGTTAGAATTAGGTTCGAGGCCGTGGTTGTTACTCAATCAGTTTTCTCCCAAATAGTTACTTCTGATAGCGTATGTTGATATTTCCGACGAGTCTCACGAATAATAAACGGTACTTCCTGTGGACCATGAACCAGTTTGAAATGACCGCCAAGAATCCCTTTAAGTCCATCCAAAGTACTAAAGTTTTCTCCATCCTTCTTGATCCCCCCAATCCATGCTTCTTTTTTGGTGTGTTCTTCTAACCATGTATAAGGTGAAGCAATCATTAGCAACCCACCATTATTAAGCCGTTTATGTATATTTGTTAAAAACTTAGCTGGCTCATAAAGGCGATCAATTAGATTTGCGGCAAGAATTAAATCATAGCCTGTATATAAAGGTTTTAGGTTACAGGCATCACCTTGATAGAATTCTACTTTATGTTTAACAGCATCGAGATCTAAACTAGTTAGTGTGCATTCTTTATAGGAAACGAGATCGCCCTCATCCGCTAGTGTGTACCGTAGGATACCCTTTTCAGCAAGCCGGACACCTTGTCCGATAAAGCGAGTAGAAAAGTCGATTCCAGTAACATGATCGAAGTGGTGTGCTAGTTCAAATGTAGAGCGACCTGACGCACATCCAAGGTCAAGCGCCTTGTGTGCAGGTTTTTCACCCATAGCTTTGATAGCCATTTCGGCTAATGCCACCGGAAAATTCGGAACGCCAAAATACGTGTCACCATAATGAAATTCTGCATACTCCGTGAGCAATTTGTCAGTCTCGTAGTGAGACCCTTGCTGAATAACAGGAGCGTTAGCAGACACATATCGAAATCCAGCGTGTTGAAAAAAATGCCGACGAAAGGCATAGCGGGCACTCTTTAGTGATTCATCTCCACAGGAAATCCAGGAACCACCTTTAATAAGATTGTGACGACCGTCAAAGGTTGGAGTTGTAAAGTCATCATAAAGTGGATGGACCTTAAAACCTTCAAATGGATATATCGGTGTTTCCGTCCATTGCCAGACATTACCAACTACATCGAAAAATTCCCCATGTTGAAATTCAGTAACAGGGCAACTGGAAGCAAAGTGATCAAGATGAATATTACCTGTAGCTGGCATAGTAGGTGAGACTTCAGATAACTCAGCCATGTTATAAAGACGGTACCATTCATCTTCCGTGGGTAGCCTAATTGGTTGGCCAGTTACAGTAGTCTTCCAGTTACAGAAAGCTTTCGCCTCGTGACAATTTACTTCCACTGGCCAATCCCAGGGCATAGCCACTTCTTCAGTCATCAAACGTAGTCGCCACTCAGCGCTAGATTTAATCCAGAAAGTAGGATGTTCGGCATTCGTATGTTTCTGCCAAGCACTTCCCTCCTCTTCCCAATAGCCTTCTGTGGTGTATCCTCCTGCCTGAATAAAATCTAAAAATTCCTGATTACTTACTAAATACCGACTAGCCTGAAAAGCTGGAAGTTTTGCTTCGTGGTGTCCAAATTCATTATCCCACCCGTAAACCAAATCATCTTCGCTCTTTCCAATCTGTATCTTGCCTGATGGCACTCTAATTAGTTGATTTAATGGTGCTTCACCAGACTTACGGCAAGGCTCCCAAGCAGGATGTGGCCTCACATGTTTAACTGCATGCTGTCGAACTAAAACAGAAGAAGTTTCTAAATGGATAAGCTCATGCTCAATACCCATCAAGACGATCCACCAAGGATTGTCCCAATTTATTGGTAGAGTCAATGTTGATTCAGTGATAATTTTATCAACAATACCTCGCATAGTTTTGCGGTAAGAGCGCACTTCATCAATTGATGGCCAATCATAATGGGACGTACCAAGATCGTCCCAGCTCATCTCATCGACCCCAACTGCAAACATAGATTCCATCTTAGGGTTAATTCTCTTTTTAACCAGGCCTGCTATCAACAGTTTATTAATAAAGAAAGTTGACGTGTGCCCTAAGTAAAAAATTAATGGATGGCGTAATGGTATTGGTTTCTCAAAATAAGCATCTTCGCCATCTAAAGTCTCAAAAAGTAGTTCCGTTCGATCAAGAGTGGCGTGAAAATAAGCACGTATTTCATCCCTTTTTACAGCAATATTTTCACCGGTAAGAAGGGGGGTTCTATTAAAAAGTTGTTGTGGCATATAATCTGTCTTAAAAATATTTTAAGAATAGTTAAAAGATATGTATTATATCTTTTCGCGTATTCAAATCTATATTTCAATTCTATGTTTTAAATACAACAATATTTATTGTTTGATGTGTCGAGCAAACAGACTAATTTCATACAAATGAAGTGAGTACGGCTAATGTATTTGTTACATTTGCAATCTCTACTAAGCAATCAATATAAAATTTATTACAAATATTTTGGGATTAGTCTTTAATTTCCTATACTCAAAAAGTATTCTTAAACCAAATAATCTTGTTAATTGGTAATGATTAAGCTACGAATTATATGTAATGCTTGAATTTAATTCCAACATGTAATACAGATAAAGAATTAAGAAAATATAATGTATAGAATAGCTAATTTAAAAATGCTGAACAAACTTCTGGGTGTGAATATGCTGATCATATTTTTATCATCCTGCCAATCAATGAGCGCTATTGGAGGCTCTGCTAATACAAGTTCTAGCACTGATTTAGAAAATCAATATAAGGGAGGTATTGCAAGCTCAATGATTGATTCGATAGGTAGAGTTTTTTCGGGCATAAATGCGAAGAGTACAATTGAAGATTACATTGGATATGAGGATAAACAAAATATTATTAAAATTACTCGTAAAGCTGCAGATACTGGAAAACCTCAAATCTTTACTAATCCAAATAGTGGTGTACAGGGTAAAGCAGAAGTCGTCAAGTCAAATATGTTGCCTACTCAGGAAGAAGGAAAAATTGACGGGATGCGTGAATGTAAGACTATCAGGAAATCTGTTGTGCTTAAAGATAAGAGAGAAATTACCGAAAGTGTTAGGACTTGTAAAGGGCCAGACGGATGGAGCTAAAAGGGTAAAAACGTTACTCTGAGTATAAGCGCTGATGCTCTTCACTGCAAAAAGATTTGTCATGTATGCTGATACTTTCGCTTCTAGGAACATGTATACCACAATATTCGCAACAAACCATATCCTCTCCCTTAATAGAAGGCGTTTTTTTGTCCTGAGTTTCCTTCTTTCGAGCCCAACGCGTAAGTAACCAGAAAATCAGTACAGCAATAAGGGCAAAAAATAGCAGTCTACCCAAGGCGATGTCTCCTTTGCTGGATTATAATTGGTCGGGGTGAGAGGATTCGAACCTCCGGCTCCTGCGTCCCGAACGCAGTACTCTACCAGGCTGAGCTACACCCCGAAAAATGATTAATGGGGATCTATGTATAAAGGTATGCTAATAGTTTCGTGCTACTGCGAAGGTAGCTAATTGTAGCAAACATTCCTTGTAATTAGAATTTGGAAATGATGAGATTGCTGCAGATGCCATGCTTGATTCAGCTTCTGCTTTTTGTCGGGTATAATCCAATGCATCAGTCTTCTGAATTACATCTAAAACTGCTTGCAAGTCCCCTTCTCCGCCTTGCTTAATGGCATTACGTACTATTGTTGCTTGTTCTTCTGAGCCAGTTTTCATCGCATAAATTAGTGGCAAGGTGGGCTTACCCTCGGCAAGATCATCGCCCAAATTTTTACCAGTATCATGGTAATCTCCAGAGTAATCTAGCATATCGTCCGTTAACTGAAACGCTGTACCAAGATGCATACCATAAGCAGCCATTGATTCCTCCTCTGCTGGTGTCACACTACAAAGTATCGCACCTAGTCGGGTTGCTGCTTCAAATAATTTAGCTGTTTTATACTGAATCACTTGCAGATAATTCTCCTCTTTAACATCGGGGTTGCGACAGTTAAGTAACTGCAATACCTCACCCTCAGCAATCGTGTTGGTTGCGTCAGCTAGCACCTGCATGATACGCATATTATTCACCTCAACCATCATCTGGAAAGCTCGAGAATAAAGAAAATCTCCCACTAGTACACTCGCTGCGTTACCAAACAAAGCATTGGCAGTGGCTTTGCTGCGCCTCAATTCTGAAGCATCCACCACGTCATCATGCAATAAAGTCGCAGTATGAATAAATTCTATAATTGCCGCAAGATTGTGATGATATTTACCAGTATAGCCAAATACGCCAGCTGAAAGAATCACTAATGCAGGCCGCAAACGTTTGCCACCGCTGTTAATGATATATTCACCCACTTGGCGAACGAGCACTACGTCAGAGTGGAGTTTTACCCGGATGACTTCATCCATGGCATCCATATCCACTTTAATAAGTTTTCTTATGTGTTCAATTGACAAAGCGGCACCTGAAAGAGAAATTGGTATGTTAGGAACGTCATCATCAACATGTCAAGTTTGATGGCTTGGATGTTCAGATAGTTTCCATGCAAATTTTATTGCGACATGTCTTTGACCAAGTAAGTGCAGATATGTATAATCTGCGCTTTCATAGAAGTATCATGGAGTCTGAAATGTATGCGGTCATAAAAACTGGTGGAAAACAGTATCGTGTTGAAGCCGGTGAAAAAATTAGAATAGAACAGATACTAGCAGACATTGGCAGTGAGCTTGTATTAGAGCAGGTTTTGATGGTTGCTGATGGTGACAATGTTTCGATGGGAAAACCTCTGGTAGATGGTGCCACAGTCAAAGCAACCGTTCTGGGACAAGGTCGACACGACAAGGTGCGTATTTTTAAAATGCGTCGACGTAAACACTACCAAAAACACCAAGGACACCGACAGAACTATACTGAAATCCAGATTACGGCATTTCTGCATAAGGGAAAAACTTACCATGGCACATAAAAAAGCTGGAGGTAGTTCTAGAAATGGACGTGATTCTAATTCCAAACGTCTGGGTGTTAAAAGATTTGGTGGAGAATTAATATCTGCAGGTAGTATTATAATTCGCCAGCGTGGCACACAAGTTCACCCTGGTG